>JAKIVF010000045.1 GCA_021647145.1 Methylococcaceae bacterium
GCCCCTCTGTCTTCATTGCCGGTAACATATTTTGTAAAATACGAAGAAACATGTCTTGGTGGGCTTTAGAGTGCGGGTTTGCGAGCTGTTTCCTTGCAAGTTTATGTTTTAAAGGGAACACTCATGAGATTCTTCAAACATTTTTTTTCTCCTTACATATTATCAATTGAAAAATCAATCGATAATATGCACAAACCATAAGTTAAAACCTAATCTTGGTACAACCAAAATAATAGTTTTCTATATTTGATTTTATTGAACGCGAATAAAAGTGTCTAAATCCGCTGAAAAATCAACTGTACCAGGGATTTGATTAAGGTTTATCTGATGAACAGTTCTATCATTACCCATACTAAAGCAAGGAATACTTAATATGCCTGTTGCTGGGTTATAATTAGCATTACAATCACCTAATATTTTTGCTGGCCCAGCTATATCACCAGGACCAACAACATCCGTTGGCTCAAAATTATTTGTGTTTTCAGGCCCCTCAACTAGCACACGATTTGAATATTTGTTAAGCACCATTTTCAAGGAAGCTTCTTTAGTTGCTTCATTATAATTTTTTTTGTCATAAATAATCATGGTATCTCCATCAATTTGAAAGCTTATCTCTTCAAAATTAAAAAGGCCATTTTGTAAATGGGCTGTTGGGGCTATGGTTTCAGTTGCTGTTTTAAACTCTGAATTGGGGTATGAAGCACTACTAATACTCGTTGTTCCACTACTAAAAGAGGAATACACATATACATCACCCTCTGGTAGATAATATTGAAAACCGCCATTAATGTAATCTCCTGCAGTTATGATCCGTCCTTTTATACTATCAACAACGTAAATCTCGTCACCTGAGTTATAGACTCTCCAAATACCAAATTCTTCAACAACATTAACATCAACAATAGGATTGTTTTCAACAGCAAAACTACTATTAATGGTTAAAGCAAGTAATACAATTGATAAATATTTTTTCATTTTTTGTTCTCTCTCTGTCTATTTAAAGTACGTTTACAATTTAAAGTCATCATCGTATTATGACTTTCATATAATATTTTATGATTAGTTACCCGATCCTCCACTTATTGTTTGTTTTGAAGCAATCTTTTTTTGTTTTTTTCTGGAGCGTATTTCAGATTCAGGAGTTATTGAATTAGCTATGACTCTATGCCTAAAATTAGCAACCTTTTATTTTTGAACTAATGAAATATCTCCCTCATTATCAGTTCCATCATCTGTACCAATTGTCGATGAAGGAACACCAACAACCCCTGACAGTGCTCCATTTTCAAGAATTAACCGGTATTCTCTATTTGTATTCCAACTTGAACCATCAGTATCATTTCTAAATTCTAAAGTTCTCATCCTTTTGATCCGAATAAGTTGACGATGCGGCGTATTTTCTGCCAAGCCCTCTAAAATTTCTTTAGAAACCCTGTCTTCATCAATAAACTCTCCATCAACTTCAAATTGAGTAACAATATCCCCAGTTACTCGCGAATGTAAATACCCATCTCCTTCTGAAGCAGGTTCTGAATGTATAACTTCCCCACCGACATAACCATTTTGGACGACAAAAAGCGTTAGAGTCGTTGTAAAAATATCATTATTAATTTCATATGTTCCTTCCCATGTTGTATTTCGTAAGTTTTGTTCTAATTTTTCACTAAGGCTATCCTGAATAACTGCATCTGTAATAGCCAGCGACAGATCCTTTTGTAAACTAAAATCTACACTGTATGAATTTCCTGTTGCATCAACCCCTCCCAGTGTTAATCTATTTATTTTTGATTTTTCAGGTACCACAAACGATTTTGAAAAATCAGCATCAATTGCTAAAACTGGTGTACTACAAAGTACAACAAATAATCCAATTGTTTTATAGATAGGGTTCATTATTTTTATTTGATTTATTCGTTTAATATTATTCATTTTCTCTCCTCTCCTTTTTTTCAGTATCCGACAAACGTTTAGTCACCGGATTTTTATTTTTTTATTACAACTCTACTCTTCAAGATGAAATACAGTTTTTCTTTCAATTTTTTTTTAAAATTTAAAAAACTGTTGCATCCCTATATTGATAATTTGAGGAATGACCTAACCTTTCTAAAAAGGTTGTTTATTATTATCCAGACTTGAATTCAGAGTTTAAAGGGAGGGCGGACATAACGAATAAGGTTAGATTGTGATCGCGAAGCGAGCCACAATCTGAACCGTTTGTTGGACAAGCCCGAGGCAAAAAAGAGTTTAAATTACGAGAAATATACTTTGAAGTGGCTCTTGACAGCCCCAAAATATGTGCTATATAGAAAATAGCTTTTTAGGTATGTTGATTTTGAATAATTATACAATATATCAGTGAGTTGGAATGACTACATTGAAGATGGTAGTTTCAGTAACATATGACACTATTTCGTGGTTTTGAATATCTTGGTTAATCCTATTCTATTTTTTGTTTAACTTCCACTAAATTAACTAGAAATTGGCAAAGACATTGAGCTGATATTTTCCTTGGAGAGATTTAGTGATTCTAATCTTTTTTGATCAGAAAATTAAGGTGTGTTTTATTCATATTACGGACTTGCTCTTTTTCTCCGCGCTAGCGGCTTCGTCCAACAATAATATTGGTTTGAGACAATCAGTTAAGATTTTTTATAGTAGCATTGACTGCGTATTGTTAGCCTCCACACTCTGTGCTGCAGGCTGAGCTAACGGTTTTATTGTTAACCTTATGTTTTTGACATAGCTTATATTAGGTTACCAAAGAGGTGGCAGCCCAAACTACTAATAACCTTAAATATTGGTTTCTCTGTTTTTACAATCTAAATTCACAAATTTCCACTGCATTAGCAATTTTCCTGGAATTTAGTTTTTGAGTTTCTTTTGGCAATGCCCTAATAAAGTTACCTGTATTACGTTTAGTTGCATCTTCGAAAACACCTCTAGTTTTTTTTCTATTTTGGATAGCTGGAACGATCCGTGTATATATTTCAAAACCGTTGATTGTCTCTAAAGATTCTGATGACTTTACAATATAAATAACCTTTGCATTATCAGGTATTTGGTATTTTTTTGGCTCTGTATTTGATAAACGAAGCAGGTGTTCGGGTAACCCTTTTACGTCTTGCCATGTCATATTTTTATTTGCTGGCAATTTATCAGTCAATACTTTTGCATAAAAGAAAGGCTTATCCTCTTTTCCCTGCTTAGAGTAAAAAAAAGTCAATTTATTCTGTTCTTGATTTACTATTAAACACGTCGAATTATTATCTGCATTTGCAATTAAAGAATAGAAAAACAAAATTAAAATTAGTTTTTTAGACATGGCGAATGACTCAAATGTGATTGATAAGAAAAAGTATAGGAATTGGGAAGCTTGCCTACTAAAAAATCTCTGGCAGCCAGTAAATTAAGCGGACTATCGCTTGAAAAACGCTCTAAAAAATCTCGGTTAATAGCATCAACATCAATTGGAGTTCTTTGTACGGCCAATAATAAAATATTATCCTGATTTTGTGCTGCATCTTCTTGCATTCCCCAATACCATTCGAAGGGTTCACTAGCAACAAGCTTGATCTCTTTACCTGTTTCCGAGTAATGATTAATAATTTTAAGCCCTGTTTTTTCACCCAGATGAGCAAAAGCAGTGTAATAATACTGGCTGAACAGCGTTTTATCTACCATCATTCGCCAAGCCAGCCCTGTATTATAATCACTATTTTTCTTAGAAAAAACAGGGAATATCGGGATACCTCCATCACGCTTTAAGTCATAATAACTTACTTCTGAATCATCTTGATTAGTGCAGACTAAAAAAGGTTCTGCATTTTTATTTCCTGTCAGCATTTGTATCTGAATGGGATAGTACCACCAACCTAAATATAAACAGCCCGTTAAAATTAGTGTACTAAAAAAACTCACTCCTGTTGTTAACCATTTATCCTGAGGTAAATGGCGGCTAACATCTGCTTTTAATATCTTAGCAACATCACTTAACCAACGTACAGGCTTCACATGGACGTTAAGTTTTTCAAGTTCTTTTACTTCAGGTAATTCTATAACAAGGTGATCTCTGTCATCTTGCTGATAATAATAAGGTGTAAAGCAATACAAGTCTTCATCTGATAATTCTGATAATAATGTATTTGAACGGCGTTTCTCAATTAATAATTGTAGTTTTTGCTGAATGCCGCCAACGCTTTCAATGGCAACATCATGGTTATGATGTTGGTTTTTAAACGTATCTTTGCTCAATTTTCCTGTCGCAATGACATGATGAGCCTTACTTTGACTGGCATTGGTTAACAACGCTATCGCCAAACCTAATTGAGCGCTTTCACCTTCACAATCTAAAACATTTACACTATGCAAACGCTGATTATCCAACCAACTATTTTTTTTAAATTTTTGATAAACTGCCCAATAAGGAATTTTTAGTCCTAACTTACGTACAGAATTAATGGCTTGTAAACCATCCTCATATAAGCCTACTCGTCTTAATTCAGCAGCAATATAATGCCAATCTTTATCCAACGATTTAGTGTCTAATTCACTTTGTCCAAAACTTTGATTTTCACAATAAATTTCAAGCAATTGATTTGGCTGATCTGTTAATTCTACTAAGGGAATATAAACGGTAGAGCGAGATGTTTGCATAGTCATTCCGTGAGTTTTTTCTATTTTATGACACGCCTAAACTAGTTAAGGCTTCACCTAAAGTGATTACTGCTTTTACTTCAAAGTTTAACTTAGCTAAACGATGCACTAAAGCATCAGCTGTTTCGTTTAATAAGTGCGCAGGAATAAATAATGCCACCAGATAAGGCTGTTTTCCAAGTGCTAAAATTGCTGCTATTTGAATTTCAAAATAATGCCCACCTGAAATAGATAAATCAGAACTGTAAATATCTATTTCACCAATGGCAATAACTTTATGATACTGACAATTTCTTTGTTGTAGAAATACTGCCAAAGTCAACCCTAAACTAATTGAGTGACTGTTTAAATTTTGAAGATGATGACTTAAATATAAGTGGCAGGCTGATATTTTTGGATGACTTAGACGATTTAAAATCGCCTCAGTTATTGCGACCTCATTTGCTAAACCACTATTTTTTAAGTCTTGAAAATTCACTCCACCAAAATTTGCTGATTCACTAATAATTTCTAAAAAAACACCTTTAGGCTTTATTCCCAAATTAACCACAGGAATTAAAATAAATTTACGCATCACCCTGCTCAATAAAAGAAATCACTGGACGTAATAAAGTTTGGCGTAGTGTCTGAGTATTTTCTAAACTATCATCAACACCTTCTCCATCCTCATCTAAATGAAGAACAGTAATTAAATCATCTTTATTATTTTTAGCAGAAATGCCAATTAACTGGTGGGCATATTTACTACTCGCTAATCCCAATGCTTCTATAGTTAACTTTACTTTATTGTCGGGTAACTCAGTCACCGTTATCCGAAATTGTTTATTACTGGAAAGTAAGGATTTTTCAGGCAATGCATCGTTTGTTTTGCGAGTATCGGCAGCTAATCGTTGTACATCCGTTAAATAGCTAAATTTTAGGGTTGGGAATGCAACAATCTTTGCCAATTTTTTTCCACGTTTTAACCATGCGGAATAATCCTCCGTTTCTAGACGCTTGGGTAATCCTGCCAAAAAAAGATCCACCGTTTGCTCTGAAATAGGTTCTTCTATATCAACTAGCATTAAACGGTTATAGGCTTCTTCCCAGCATTGTTGAGGGGTTGGTATCATAAATGATTCTCCAATAAATTATAAATAAAGACTGTTTTAATCGACTAGCCAGACCTTCGCATCTTCTACATCAATATGTTTTTTGATAATTCTTTGAGTGATTCGTATTAATTTATCTGCTAATTTTTCACCTTCTAAATTGGCATAAGTATCATCGGCTTTAATCGCTTTAGAAAACTCAGGATCATTAAACACCCCATCTTCAGAGTATATAGGTCGTTGTAAAATAAGTACTTGTTCAAAAAAATAGGCTGTTACTGTGGTAAAACTATTAGCATGATCAATTAATAATTGTTTCAAAGCCGTTTCCATTTCTGCTGAATTATTTTCATTATCCGGATAGGTATCAGTCAAGTTTGTATTTTCATCATCAAAAGAAATACTATCTATTTTTAATAATGCTCTACCCACATCACTTTGACTAAATTCAGTAAAATCTTCAAAACCGGCAGTCTTTGTCTTCCCATTTGCCATTGTTATAAAAGCTTGTTGATAGGCTGAATAATTATCTTTTTCTTCCCCTGTCATTAAATAGCTATCTACTTTTTTTTTGAGTTGTTTTAAAGCCCGTAACTTACCAATAGATAATTCACCTTGCCATTGATGAGGAGACAGACCACAACTGCGCAATAATGCATAATTTTCATTCAAGGAGACTAAAATTCGTTCAAGCAATGGAATATACCAAGCAGGTGACTCAGTTAAACTTTTTACTAAGGGTGTTGGTACTACTTCTATTACATCAAACAAAGAAATTTCTTCTACTAATTCAGCGCTGTTATTTCCAGAAATAAAATGAAAAATGCCATATTTTTCTCGATAGGTTTTAGAAACCATCCCCATATTTTTCAATTGATGGCATTGCCGTTTTAAAACATTCGCAATTTTTTTGAAATATAAATCATTAATACATGGTTTGTTTGTTTTTCGCTTAATTCGCGTTCTAAGCCACTTTTGATCTTCACTGTAGCGAAAAAACATCAATAACAACAAATGAAGATTAGTGGGTAAAGATTTATGCTTGCTCACGATAGTTAAGCGTTTTGATAATACATCCTGGGTATAATGAATACTTTCCGTATGTAATTTTTTTATACTGCCATCGGGTAAATAATATTCGCTTAATAAATCGGCAGGCTTTTGACTATAATAACGAAATAATAACTTACGCCTATAATTTTGTTTATTCAAAGTCAGCATTATTTTTATAGCAACCCGATCTTTTAACGGGATACGTTTATCTTCTAACTCTGGATTAGTTAAATAGTCCGATAAAATTCTACTAAGGTCTATAGCAAAATTGGTAACAATACGAGGAGGTTGAGCCATAAAATATCCGTCAAAAGTTTAAATTTAAATACTTAGCTAGAACTTATTTTAGACAACTTAAACCTGAAAGTTTACTATTCGTCTTTAAATAATGATTACTATTTTTATACTTCAAGATGAAATACTCAACATCTATGATTAAAAAATTTAAAAACCGCTAAGAAAGTGTTCTATACAACTGCCATAAACTTAAGAAAGATGTATGTTTTTCTAGGTTGGCCTAACGATTCTTTCGTTAACCCAACACCTTTTTAGCATCCTTGTTGTGGGGTTGCCAAAGAGATGGTCGCCCAACCGACTATAATCTTAAATGGCTGTGAGTGTTCTGATCAATTTGTGGAATATAGAGGATCAAGTAAATGAGTGCATTTCCAGACTATGAAAAATATGATGCCTTGGCTCTAGCTGAGCTAGTAAAAAAAGGAGAGGTATCACCTCAAGAATTACTCTTGGAAGCAAAAAACAGATTATCAAAAGTTAACCCAATTCATAATGCAGTTATCTATCAATCAAACGCGTTGGCAAAAAACCTAATTAAAAAATTAGATAAAACCAGTCTTTTTTGTGGAGTCCCGTTTCTGGTAAAAGACTTAAAGCTATCCTTTAAAGGTGTCCCCATGAGTAATGGAAGCATCGCAATGAGAGACTATATTCCTACTAATAATAGCGAAATGGTTGATAAAATTAATTCGGCAGGATTTATTACCTTTGGAAAAACAACAACATCTGAATGGGGAGCCTCTTCACTTGTTAATACAACAGCTTTTGGAGCTACGCTAAACCCTTGGGATCTCACGAAAAATTCAGGTGGCTCAAGTGGTGGCAGCTCTGTTGTCGTTGCAACAAGGGTTGTCCCTATGGCCTATTCAACTGATGGTGGCGGTTCGATTAGACTGCCTGCATCCTATTGCGGAATTTTTGGCTTTAAACCTTCAAAGGGACTAAATCAATATGAAGATATATCCAAACCCTGGGGAGGGGCTGTGGTTAGTCATGTTTCATCTATTTCAGTGAGAGATAGTGCTGCATACCTTGATTTTTTTGCAGGAAATAAGGGAAATGCTTATTCGGTATCGAAGCCGAGAAAAAATAGCTATCTTTTCTCTACAACTCAGAGTGAAAAGAAACTGACTATAGGACTTATTACAGAAGCTCCAACTAAAACTAAAGTCCATCCCGAGTGCATTAATGCCGCTAATATTGCAGCAAAATATTGTGAAGCTCTGGGACATGATGTTGACAGGCAAAATGGAATTTCGATGGCAGAGAACTAATGCGATCCTTTTTAATCATTGTATTTCGCCATACAAATCGTAATATCGTTGATATGGTGAAATTATTAGGTTTAGATGCCAAAAAGATGGATATAGAACTGAACACTCGTTTTATGTCAACTGTAGGTAGTGGTATCACTCAGGAAGAAATCAAAAAGTCTTTGGAAGTATGGAAGCAGGCATCCCATAAAATGTCAGTATTGCACCAGAGATATGATGTTATTTTAACACCAACTGTAGCAACCCCTCCTTTAACAAGTAATGCACTTGATCCTAATTTCTTTGAGAAATTACTTATGCAGATTTTGATTTATTCGAAACTGGGTAAAAAAGTGCTGAATAAAAATTTTCTGGAAATATTAATTGATAAATCAATATATCAATCACCTTTTACACCAATAGCAAATATGACGGGACAACCAGCCATGTCTGTTCCTTTGTACTGGGATCAAAATAGCTTGCCTCATGGAGCACATTTTATGGCAAATAAAGGTAACGATAGGCTATTATTTATATTGGCAAAACAACTTGAAACGCAGCACCCCTGGCGAGAAAAGTATCCTCGCACAGGGTTAGAAAAGTGATCCGCATTCCACCATTTACCGCTAAAAAAATGCCAGATAATGCTATCGCTCATCCGGGTTACCTTAATAAATATCGCCTAAAATAACATTTTAATTTATGGCATCAGGATAAAATAATTGCTGACCAGATTTTTTATAATCAGCAATTATTTTTTGTCCCTGCTTACCAACGACGAAATCAATATATTTTTTTGCCAACTTATAATCAACATTTTGATGTTTTTCGGGGTTGACTGCCATTATATGATAGGGGTTGAATAATGCTGAATCACCTTCAAACAAAACCTGTAAAGACATTTTATCCGAATAGGCTATTTGCGTACCACGATCAGTCAGTGCATAGCCCCGTTTGTCATCTGCAATTCGCAAAACGGCTCCCATACCCTGCCCTGCTGAGGCGTACCAGCCCCCTTTAGGCTCTATCCCAGCCCGTTTCCATAATTGTTTTTCTTTTTTGTGTGTACCCGAATCATCGCCTCTTGAAATAAAAGGTGCCTGAGCCATAGCAATTTTAGCCAAGGCCCCCAAAACAGTAGCTGCTGAAGCAATTTTCGCTGGATCATGCTTTGGCCCTACAATGACAAAATCATTATGCATAACGGCAGATCGATTAATAAAATCACCTTGTTCAACATATTTCTTTTCTGCATCGGGTGCATGAACAAATACTACATCTACATCGCCGCTGCCCCCAATTCTAAGTGCTTTTCCTGTCCCTACTGCAATCACATCAATTCTTGCATTGTACTTTTCCTGAAAAACAGGGTTCAATACTGCTAATAAGCCAGAGTTTTCTGTACTGGTGGTGGTGGACATTCTTAAAACATCTTTTGCCCATATGGGTTGAACCGCTAACAGTAAAAAATTGAGCAGCAATACTGTTAATAATTGTTTTATATTTTTCATTTTATCCTGTTGTTTTAATATTTTTACTGCCATCTAGGGCAACTACAAGGAATTTCCCCTACATAAATCAGGGGGTCAAAATGCCCATTGCCCACGAACCTGAAATACACTGGGCTCTTCTCCATGATGCGCACCACCATCTACATCTAAGATATTTACATAATTCCCAGATAAGCGAAGTGTAGAGGTAGGAAACCAATTTAATCCAACAGTGAAGCTTTCCGCATCGCCACCATTAATACCTCCATCATTCAGGTCAATCATGCTATATCGGACTGCTAGCTGCCAAGCACCCATACCATTGCGCCCTACAATATTTATTGGTGAGGTCGCTGCAAACTTGCCTTTTTTATATTGCCGTGACTCCCCTGTTAAAAAATAAGCCGCTTCAATATACCAGCCCTCAAAATCAAGATCGCTACCCACGTTACGTTCAACAGCTGTCCAGACATATTCTGCCTGAGCAGAAAAAGGCCCTTCTACAACAGCAAGTTCTGCTCCCAGTTTTAAATAATTCTCTGCCCCTGCAATTATGCCGGTATCAACAATATTTACGCCTGAAATATGTGTTTCTGGCTGCTGTTTAAATCGAACCGACTCCGTATCGCCGACATTTCTATAATCTCCGGCAAAACCTAAATGAATGACTCGTATTTTCTGATTGATAGGTGCATAAGTTGCCCGTCCAGCTATCCCCCAGCCTTCATCGCTGCCCTTTGATGCTGTATTCACTGATTCACCAAAAAAACCAAAAGCAGCTGTCCAATTTTGATGCCTAGTCGATGCCATAGCGCCAATATGCCGTCCCGCCGCAAAAGCGTCAACCAATGCCCTTTCCGTAAAAGTAACGTACTTTGAGCTAGTTTGTTCTTGCAGCATAAAGGGGTCTTTAAAATTACCGGCTTTAAGCTCTATATTGTCAAATCCATTGTAGCTTAAAAAAGCATCCTTAATCCCTCCACGGCCAGAGCCGGTAAAGTCATACTGCAATTTATAGCCCCAGTCATTAAACATCTTTCCTTGCAGATAAAGCCGAGCACGGCGAATTTCTGACCCATTGCCCATCTCTGTTCCATCTTCATCATACCAAGCCGAATCAACCTGAACGCGTCCACCAATTTTCGCCTCAAACTCACCATTATCCGTTTCCAGTTTAAGTCCGCCTTTATCAACCGTAATATTTACATTGCTTGGTTTTGCAGTTTTTTCTTGTGCCTGCATTTTGCTTTCAGCTGTTTTATCAGAGCCAGCCTTAATTTCATCCATTAACCGGCCATACTGTGCGTCATCAACAGTGCCATTATCATGAAGCATATTGATCAATATTTCTATTTCAGAATCTGCCCGTACCTGTCCGGTAAACAATGCGCAGATAACGCCAAGCAATGCCTTTTTTCTTACACTCATTTTTATACTCTTTATAAAATTGCCAACGTAGTTGTAACATGTAATTAATTACATATTTATTAGTATATATTCAAATTAAAAGCACTATAATATAATCGTTAATAACTTACAATATGCATATAATTACCTATTTATAATGACAAAACTTTCTATAAGTTTTCAACTGCACACCTGTCTAAACCGCAATGGCCAACAATATGATTTAGACCCAATACTCTTGCTGCTACAGCAAATACAATTACAGGAAAACCTTCGCGAAGCGGCCGTGCGATGCAAATATTCCTATCGAAAGGCATGGAATTTATTAAAGCAGTCTGAAAACTTATTTGATCAGGCACTTGTCATTAAGCAAAGAGGGAAAGGTACTCAATTAAGCAATTTAGGACAACTGCTATTAGAAACTTCACTTAACAATAACAATCAGTTTAAAGAGTCTTTATTCTCTGCTGAAAATAAATTTAATACTGCCCTGAACTCCCAACTTTCTGATTCACAACCGTTAATTATTATTGCTAGTGATTCGGAAAAATTAGATAAACTGCGGCAACTACACTTCCCTATCGAGCTGCATATTAAGGGAAGCGGCCTGGCTCTGTCAGCTTATGCAGAAGGCAAATGTGAACTTGCAGGGTTTCATCTAGGAATGGGTAAAGACAGTCAAAAACTAATCGACAATTATGCACAGCATTTTAACCCGGAACAGGATCAATTCATTATGCTGGAACAAAGACTGCAGGGGCTGATCAGTCATCCAGAGAACCCTGTTGATTCAATACGGCAACTCATTGATCAGCAATTGATTTTTGTTAATAGGCAGATTGGCTCGGGCACTAGACAGCTCTTGGACAGGCTTTTAAATGAGCAAAATATCCGCCCTGAATTATTAACAGGCTATTACCATGAAGAACATACCCATCTAGCCGTTGCCAGCATGATCAGCACCCGACAGGCAGATGCTGGTTTAGGTATACAAAGTGCCGCCGCTCGTTTAAATCTGCAATTCACGCCACTGAAAAATGAACTGTATTTTTTGGTTTTTAAAACAATAACCCCCAGATTACAGCAAGTTTTAGATAGACTTACAGAGAAAAAGCCATTAAAGGCAATCAGTTACAAGAAGTTTATTGAGGCATTAGCTTAAGCAGTTTTTTATTCGAAACTGAAAAGTGCTGCCTTGCAATGTCTCCTTGCTTTTCAGAAAAGTGAAGCGCATTCCACCGTTTACCGCCAGAAAAATACCCAGAACGAGCTAAAAACATTCAGCAATTTGAAATGTCTACAAAATATGAGATTTATTAATGCAATCCTTTTACTAAAATCTTCCTGATTACCCACAAGCTTCCGCCACTTTAAAAAGCTAAATGTAATCTTATGAAAAATAATGGTTATTTTTTAACCTGATCAAAGTTAAAAGTTTAAGTTAAATTTTCATTAATAGATATTTATTATTTTTCAATACCTTAAAAGTCATCTACTGATTCGGCGGAAGCTTGTGGGTAATCAGGAAAATCTTTAGTTTTATTCATTGTTAGCTTTATAATCGCAGTTATTAGTGCTGCATTTACGGCGGGTTATGTAAATTGCAATGGATGTGATACCTCGCTGGATAGGGTGTTTATTAGGAATCATTTGGATTTTTATTGGTGTCTTGTCGAAAGGAAAATACCTGAAGATGAAGGCAACATGTCAAATATTGTCCTCAATATATGGCCAAATGTTTATTTGATATGAAGTATTTTATCGGTGCTATTTATTTCTATCGTTTTATTTAGGCAATTTAAAGCAAATAAAGTATTACAAAAGTGACAAAAAAAGGGGACGGGGAAGATTCTGCTTTCCTACATCAAACCTTCTTAAGAAAAGCACTCACAAAAAATCAATCGAGTCTGACCTCTTCGATTTACCCCTTTGATTTTAATTGATATCATCAACAAAAGATTTTAACCCCCCAAGGAAACATATGGCTCTCGACGTTTATTTATCCATTTTCACCCTGATGTTTTTTTCTTTAGGAATTAACCTCCTCGCGTTGAAAACACGTGTACCTTATACCGTCCTTCTAGTCATTGGCGGTTCACTGCTCATCCCTCTATCTAAAATTGATATTTTTTCATTTGTCACCAGTTTTCAACTGACACCAGAATCATTATTCTTTATCTTCCTTCCCATTTTAATTTTTGAATCAGCCTATAACATTAATATACGAAATATCAGGGAAAATAAATTTTCTATTAGCATGCTGGCTATTGTGGGTTTACTTATTTCAGTCTTTTTTATTGGTTTTGTTGGCCACTGGTGTTTTTATTTACTTGGATACGATGTCCCACTTTTAGTCACTTTATTATTTGGTGCTATCATTTCTGCAACTGACCCCGTTGCAGTCTTATCATTATTTAAAGAATATGGTGCCCCCCGCCGTCTTACACTGATCTTTGAAGGAGAAAGCCTATTTAATGATGGTACAGCTTTTGCTGTTTTTTTAGTTTTTATTGGCATCATTCAAAATGGTTTTCATGGCACTGAAACCGTCTTGCAAGGCATTTTCTCATTTACCACTATGATTCTTGGCGGTGTTTTTTTTGGTCTATTTATGGGGCTATTATTTTCTAAATTAATTGAATGGGTAAAGGGTAATGAACATTTAGAAATCACTTTAACTTTATTAGTGGCTCACTTCACTTTTTTATTTACCGAACTGCTTTCTGAAAAACTGATTATTTATGATCATCACATTCATTTATCATCAATTATTGCCACCCTTGTATCTTCCATTGTTATGGGTAATTTCGGCCGCTACAAAATGTCAACAGGCGTCGAGGAGTATATGGAAAAGTTCTGGAGTTATTTTGCCTTTCTTGCTAACTCCCTAGTATTCATTTTAATGGGATTATTATTTGCCAGCCTTTCCATATCGATACATGTTGCCATATTCCCTATCATGCTGATGATTCTATTAGTTGCTGTTGCCAGAGCCGTGTCTGTTTATGCATCGATTGGGCTGGCCAATCTGAACAAATCAGAAGACGATATTCCGATGAACTGGCAACACCTCCTTTCTTGGGGAAGTTTACGCGGTGCGATAGCCATTGTTATGGTGATGTTTATACCCGATGATATTGATCTTCCCAACTGGAATTACGACTTTTCAATTAAAGAATTTATTACCGCCATTACCATCGGCAGCATTTATTTCACCCTCATTATTAAAGCAACGACGATTGGAAAAGTTATCCGCTGGCTTAAAATTGATGAGCTATTGCCACATGAAAAAATGAGTTACTTTAAAAGTCAGGCACTGATTTATCAATCCTTAAAAGCAAAAACCTTACAGCTTTTAGAACATAAAGATATAAGTGAACCCCAATACCGGGCGATAGTTTCTCAATACCATAGTCTGTATCAACAGGTTTGCCAGCAATGTCAGGTAGAAAATAAAGACCCGAGTCATGTTGCAGAAAATATGCTCTTGTTATATACCTTGGCTGTACAAAAAAGAGAATTAAAAGAGCTATTCAGACGAGATGAAATTAATGAGAGCATTTACAAAAGAAATTTAGCCATCTTAGAAACCCAAACCGAACGAGTAGAGCAGGATAAACCGCAAATAGACTCTCTAAACGATTATTTAGATAACTGGATCAATAAGTTTAATCATATCCTTCATCGCCTATTATTTTTACCTGACAATATTAATAAAACTCAAGAACATTACCTCTATTACCGAACTCAAAATAAGCTAATAACCAAAGCACTTGAAGAGTTAGTACTAATTAAAAATTCAGCCTTAATTGAAATATTTGATGATCCTATAGCCATAGAAAATACAACAAATATTTATCAACAGTTAAAAAATAAAAACATTCAACAAATGAAGCATGAATTATTATCAAATAAAGCCCTTTTAGATGATTTAAATTTACAATCAGCTGAAGCATTGTTGAATATGGCCAGGATGGACACCTTAAAAAAGCTTCATACCAAAGAAATTATTTCCAGTAAGTTATTTATATTACTTAAGCAAGAAATTGATAAAGCATAAGTATCAAGGCTTCTACCGTACATTTTAACAAAATGGCATAGAATAAACATGCACCCATTGTTTCAATTGGTTACAGAAAATAAATTCGTACCTTATGTGAAATAACAAATTAACCAAGATTTCATCATTACCAAATTTGACGTCTAGTAACAAAATGAGAAGAAGCGTATCTAAAATGTTTGAAAGGTTTCCAGATTAAAAAAACAAGATAATGGGGAAAGAGCTATTTTTGTATAGTATCTGGCGAACTAACAGAGGAAATGAAAAAAAATATTTAGAGCATTAGTTAGAATCGAAAGGTGATGATAATTTTAAGACGAAGGCGGAATGAGTCTTGTGATCCCACACCTGGACTTTAATCTATTGTTAAGAGCACACCAGCTTTGACTGGTAAGCTCTTAGTTCAAATGTGCTTGTTTGTAACAGTAGTTAAGTAAAATTATTGCCCCTGTTCAGTTTCGCTGATTAATTTTCCTTGGCCATCAATAGATATATTCCATTTTTTTCCTGAAACAAGAAGATCTACTTCATATTCTTCACCGACACCATTTGGGTTCGCCACCGTTTTCATTGCTAAAATTTTGTATTCAGGATATTTTAACTGCAAACTTTTTACTGTAGCAGAGGGAAGGATGTTAAAAGCCTCTTGCTGAACAACCATTGCATTAGTATAAAAATGTCCATTCATTCTGTAAAGATTAACTATTTTTTTCTTGGTAGACTTGACCGTTTAAATCTTTTCCTGATTACCCACAAGCTTCCGCCACTTTAAAAAGCTAAATGTAATCTTATGAAAAATAATGGTTATTTTTTAACCTGATCAAAGTTAAAAGTTTAAGTTAAATTTTCATTAATAGATATTTATTATTTTTCAATACCTTACAAGTCATCTACTGATTCGGCGGAAGCTTGTGGGTAATCAGGAATCTTTTTGATTTGCAGTGAAAGTTACTTCGTATAATGCCTGTCCAAAATGTTTTTTTTCTTCAATTGAAAAATCCTGAGCTTTAGGGTGTTTATGATAAATATAATCAAATATTTTATCTGGTACATCTTGTTCGTTTATTTTTCTGGCATTAACTGTAATAGAAAAAAAGTCAGTAAGATAAAAGAAATTTTTAAAACATAATGGTTCATAAATATTCACTCGGTGTTATTTATTATAAAAAATAATACTGTTGTAAATCATATAGAAAACTAGCTCTTTTTACATTCTAACTTGTTTTATTGTATCCACACAATAGAGTGTAAAAGTAAAACGCATTCCACTGGGATCAGGAAAACCAACCCCATTACAAAACTCAATAGAAATATGTTGTTTATAAGGGAATATACCACCAACCAATGAATTGGAAAGGTTAAAAACTACCCCTCCATATTTTATCTCTTCACTTAATTTCTGATTTGCATTGTGGAAGATCTCTCTTATTAGTTCGATTACCTCAACCTTAACAGGGTCTTCGGCAATCATTACAGGGGTTTCTCATTTTTTTAATTGAGTTTGTTGATCATCCACTGGGTGAGTCACTTTGGATGATAAAATCATTGATGCCCCCATATAATATCTGTCTTTGATATTATATGAATATTTCCTACTGCTGTTTTTAAGATGAAGGATAATGCGACTGAGCATGAACGTTTTGTGATTATTCAATGGGATAGAGAAGGTGGAGAAGAATCTACATATGTTTCTTCTGGTGTCAAAAAAACCTTAGAGAATAAATGCGTTATGTGTCATAACGAAGTCGCATCAGTCATACCTGACTTTACAGAGTTTGAACAACTTAAGGACTGAGGGTTTAATAACATCCGAAAGTTTGGCGTAGAATTTTTGCTTCACAGGAGTATCATTAGAATAGGCGCATAGCAACAAGCTACGTAACTATTCTAATGGTGCTTCTGTGGAGCCAAAAGACAAGTCAAAGTTCGGAAGTTATTAAATTCTCAGTCCTAAGGGGCTACATTTGCTTCTTTAAACTAGAGTTTCACATATTCACCTGTTTGGAATTAGTTTTATTTTCATGTTTGTAGGGCTTATTTTTTATTTTTCCGAGACAAGTACAATCATGGCTAAATGTGTTGCGATTGGCATGCCGTTTATCTGGCAAAAAGGTTAGAGCTGGGCTTGCCTTATGCTCAGGAGCTATTAAAAAAGAAAGATAAGAAAGTAAACGATAAACCTTAGAGGGTATTATTAAAATATTTTTCTATCTACCAGTTCTTTGATTAGAGTTAGTAATAAAGCAAGACGTTAGGATATAAAAGACAGGCAGACAGGGAGGGAGTAAATAATAATAATTATTTTTTGTCATATAATTGTCACACTTTGTATTTACTCTGTGTGTAACAATTTAGTGGAGACAAAAAAATGAAAAAAAAATCAGTATTAGCTGCAATTGCTTTAATAACTTCTACTTCAGGGATAAGCTTTGCAGCAGGTCGTGATCATATTGAAATCGTAGGGTCTTCTACGGTTTATCCTTTTGCAACAGTCGTTGCTGAAACTTTCGGTAAAAGAACAAAATTTAAAACACCAAAAATTGAATCTACTGGTTCAGGTGGTGGTTTAAAACTATTTTGCTCAGGTAATGGAATCAATACACCTGATATAACAAATTCATCACGTCGTATTAAGCAAAGTGAAGTTGAGCTTTGTGCTAAAAATGGTGTAACTAAAATTACAGAAGTACAAATAGGCTTTGATGGCATTACGATTGCTAATGCAAAAAAAGGCAACGTATTTAACTTAACGCTTAAAGATTTATTTTTGGCCTTGGCAAAAGAAGTGCCAGGTAAAACTGGGGGTGAATTAATTGCTAATCCATACAAAACATGGAAAGATGTTAATCCTGAATTACCTGAAACAAAAATTGAAGTACTTGGACCACCACCAACTTCAGGAACGCGTGATGCATTTGCAGAATTAGCTTTAGAAGGCGGGTGTAAAACTTTTGATTGGATTAAAGCAATTAAAAAACAAGATAAAAGGAAGTATAAATCGATTTGCCATACTGTTCGTGAAGATGGTGCTTTTATTGAAGCAGGCGAAAACGATAACTTAATTGTGCAAAAACTGGAAAAAAACCCTAGTGCACTAGGCGTGTTCGGCTTTAGTTTTCTGGATCAAAATTCAGATAAAGTAAAAGGCGCAAGTATTGATGGAGTTGAAATCTCATTTGAAAATATTACTGATGGCTCATACCCAATTTCACGACCTCTATTCTTTTACGTGAAGATTGATCATGTTGGAAAAGTTCCCGGAATCACTGAATTTATCACTGAATTTACAGATGAAGATGCTTGGGGCGAAGACGGATATTTAACTGAAAAAGGCTTGATTCCTTTAGGTGAAGATCAACGAAAAGCAATGGCTGAGTCTGCTAGGTCATTTAAGCAAATGGCTATTATCTCTGAATAAACATAAGACTTTAAATGTAATAGTCATTTTTTAAAATAATTACTGTTGTAGATTGGGTTGCCACCTTTTTTGGCAATCCAACAAAAACGGCATTCCAGCTATCACCAGCCACACCTATAAGTAGGATAAAGTGAAATATATTTTTCTTAACATTTATTTACTCTTCAATGATATTCGTAAAAACTCAATCAAAAGAAGAATTAACAAGGATTTTGAATGCCAATACAAACCCTTCTAATTACATTAATAGCCCTGCTATTATTCAGTTTTTTTATTGGAAGTAAGCGTTCAATTGCCGTTTCCAGTGTGCGTAAAGGCAGGCGAAACCTTCACTCTCGTCCCAATTATTATGGCTTTATGGTCGCGATTTGGGCAGGACTTCCAGCAATTTTTATTTTAATCTTATGGTCGGTTTTTAACTCTTCAATTGTTACCTCGTTAACAATTGCAGGCCTTCCAGAAGGCATGCAAATCCAATCTAAAGATGAGCTGGGACTATTTATTAACGAAATAAAAAACTTGTCAAGCTCTGGAAATATAGAGTCAGAAAGTGATTTGGTGAAAAAAGATGCAGCATTTCACTATCAAAAGCTGGAAGAGATTAGCACGTTAGCTAAAACAACCCTCGTCTTTGTTATTGCACTTTTAGGCATGTTGTTTGGACGAAGTTTAGTCAAACCAGAAACTCGAGCCAGAAACATGGTTGAGACAGTAGTTAGATGGGCAATGATTATGTGTGCATCCATCGCCATATTAAGCACCGTTGGCATTGTTATGTCAGTTTTATTTGAATCCATTCGGTTTTTTAACGCAGTACCTCCCGCTGATTTTTTATTCGGCACACACTGGAGCCCACAAACTTCAATGCGCTCTGACCAAGTAGGAAGTTCAGGTTCATTTGGTGCGATACCTCTTTTTGTAGGTACTTTATTAATCTCAGCAATTGCTTTAATCATTGCTGTGCCTTTAGGTTTAATGGCTGCTATTTATTTATCCGAATATGCAAGCTCCGCCGTGCGTTCATTTGCAAAACCAACCTTAGAAATTCTAGCCGGTATTCCAACTGTAGTTTATGGCTTTTTTGCGGCTTTAACCGTTGCTCCTTTTTTTCGTAATATGGGAGAAAGCATAGGACTAAGTGTTGCTTCAGAAAGTGCTTTGGCTGCAGGTTTAGTCATGGGTGTTATGATCATCCCTTTTGTTTCTTCGCTTTCTGATGACGTTATTTCTGCAGTACCGCAAGCAATGCGTGATGGTTCTTACGGGATGGGGGCAACAAAATCTGAAACAATCCGTCAAGTAGTTATTCCTGCAGCATTACCTGGTATTGTGGGCGGTATTCTTTTAGCCGCATCCCGCGCAATTGGTGAAACCATGATTGTGGTGATGGCTGCTGGTTTATCAGCAAAATTAACAATTAACCCATTAGAAGCAGTCACTACAGTAACTGTACAGATTGTTACCTTGCTTACAGGGGATCAGGAATTTGACAGCCCCAAAACTTTAGCAGCTTTTGCTCTTGGTTTAGGGTTATTTGTGATTACACTGATGCTTAATATTGCTGCATTACATATTATTCGTAATTATCGTGAACAATATGAATAGACTGAATCAGGAACTATTATGAGTGATACAACAACAAAAATAATCAAGGCTGGATTAAAAAAACGCTATGCTAAAGAAAAACGTTTTCGTTTTTTTGGCCTAATGTCGATTGTCATCAGCTTTGTATTCTTGTTAGTCCTATTAATATCTATCTTTAGTAAAGGCTGGTCAGCTTTTCAGCAAACCTATGTAAAACTGGATGTAGAGCTGAATGAAGAGGTATTAGGTATTAACAAGTTTTCTAATAAAGATGCTCTATTTTCTGCACGATACAAAAAAATAATTAAGAATAGCCTTAAAAAGAAATTTCCTGGCGTAAAGGGTCGCAAGCAAAAACGAGCACTTAAAAACCTGGTTAGTAAATCAGCTCAATATGAGTTGCGTGACAAAGTTTTAAAAGACCCCGAGTTATTAGGGACTACCCAGTCATTTTGGTTTCTAGCCAAAGATGATGTTGATGTTTTTATGAAAGGAAATATTGACCGGACATTACCTGAGTCTAATCGAAGAATAAAAGATTATCAATTGGCCTGGATAGACCAGCTGATTGCAGAAGATCGTCTGGAAAAACGCTTTAATACCCAACTTTTCAGTGCGAGTGACTCAAGAGAACCAGAACAAGCAGGGCTTAAAGGCGCACTTATGGGGTCTTTATTTACCATGCTAGTTACCTTATCTCTATCATTCCCGATAGCAGTCGCAGCGGCAGCGTATCTTGAAGAGTTTGCACCACAAAATAATCGCTGGGTAGATTTAATAGAGGTAAATATTAATAATCTGGCTGCTGTCCCCTCTATTGTTTTTGGATTATTAGGTCTGGCAATATATATAGGTTTATTTGGTGTCCCCAGGTCAACTCCTTTAATAGGCGGACTGGTACTCACACTTATGACATTACCGACAATTATTATCGCCAGTAGAGCAGCAATCAAATCTGTACCACCCTCGATTAAACAAGCAGCAGTTGGTTTAGGTGCTTCAAGAGTACAAGTTCTTTTTCATCATACTTTGCCATTAGCCATGCCAGGCATTCTTACCGGAACAATTGTTGGCATGGCTCAGGCTTTAGGGGAAACAGCACCTTTGTTAATGATTGGAATGGTCGCCTTTGTTGCTGAAGTCCCAGGAAGCATCATGGATCCAGCAACGGTAATGCCGGTACAAATTTATCTCTGGTCGGATAGTCCAGAACGAGCCTTTTCTGAAAGAACTTCAGCCGCCATTATGGTGTTATTGGCTTTTTTGGTTATGATGAACCTAATAGCAATAGTATTGCGTAAGAAGTTTGAACAACGCTGGTAAACGATATTCTACTTTGAGTAAGAAAATATGACAGATTTAATAGGAACACTTCCAGGCATGGTAAAATCATCGCTGGAATCAGAAGAAAATAAACTGCCTGTAGTTGAAACACGGGATGAGTTTGATGTTGAAATTTCAGGCACCATAGGTAAACCTCTGGTGCAGAATGCTAAAATGAGCTCACGTAATTGTGATGTTTTTTATGGCGATAAACAGGCTATATTTAATATCAATTTAGATATTGGAAAAAATGAAATTATTGCCATGATCGGTCCGTCTGGTTGTGGGAAATCAACTTATTTACGTGTATTAAACCGAATGAATGATACGATTCCTATTTGTCGTGTTACAGGTGAACACACACTGGATGGGGAAGATATTTATGCTGCTGAGCAAGATCCGGTTTTACTTCGCGCCAGAGTTGGAATGGTTTTTCAAAAACCAAACCCTTTTCCCAAGTCAATTTATGACAACGTAGCCTACGGAGCAAAACTGCATGGCTTGGCAACCAATCGTTCAGAATTAGATGATTTAGTAGAAGCTAGTTTAATCAAAGCAGGGTTATTCAAAGAAGTTAAGGACGATTTGCTAATGCCAGGAACAGGGTTGTCAGGCGGGCAACAACAGCGTCTTTGTATAGCCCGTGCGATTGCTGTAGACCCCGAAGTTATTTTAATGGATGAGCCAACATCAGCACTTGACCCAATTGCAACAGCAACCATTGAAGAATTAATGGATGAGCTAAAAGAAAACTATACCATAGCCATTGTGACTCATTCTATGCAGCAAGCAGCCCGTGTTTCTCAACGCACTGCTTATTTCCACTTGGGGAAATTAGTTGAAGTGAATGATACAAATACTGTGTTCACTAATCCTGAGCATAAACTGACAGAAAATTATATTACCGGTCGTTTTGGATAAGGAATAATTATGCAATTAGGAAAACATATTTCTCAACGCTTTACACAGAATTTAGAAGACATACGAAATAAAGTGCTTGTGATGGGTGGATTGGTAGAGTCTCAGGCTGATAATGCAGTGAAATCGCTACTGGAAGCGAATGCAGAGTTGGCAGAAGAAGTCTCAATTTCAGATTATAAAGTTAACAAAATGGAAGTGGCGATAGATGAGCAATGCGTACAAGTGATTGCTCGTAATCAACCAGCTGCAAGTGATTTACGATTAGTGATTGCTGTTGTAAAAGTAATTACCGATTTGGAACGCATTGGAGATGAGGCTGAAAAAATTGGCCGCGAGTCAATAAAATTAGCAAAATATCCCACGGTTAATCAACTGCATGCTGAGTTATCCCACTTAAGCCAATTAGTGTTAGGGATGCTACATGATGCATTAGATGCATTTGCACGTATGGATACTGAATTGGCTTTAAAAATTGTTGCCAATGGTGATTTAGTTAATAAGGAATATAATAATTTATCTCGTTTGTTAATCACACATATGATGGAAGACCCTAGGAATATCAAAAGTGTATTACGAGTAACGTGGTGCGCCCGATCATTAGAACGTATTGGCGACCACTCAAGAAATATCTGTGAATATGTTGTTTATTTTGTAAAAGGTAAAGATATTCGACATACTAGTCTAGATGAAGTGCTTGCTGATCATTTTCCCGGCGAAATGGAACGGAAAATTTAGCTAGTTATTTCTGGGTAAAGGATAAATTGTGCTGTCGTCTTTTGACAACCCAACAAAAATATTGGGTTAACGATAAAGCCTTTAGCCTACATAAACCATTTAATCAATACTTGCTATGTTAAATTTATTAATTGTAGAAGATGATCATGCGATCAGGAAAATGTTGCATCAATTTCTATCAGCTAAAAATTTTAATGTAAAAGAAGCCGAAAATGGAAAGCAAGCATTAGAAGTTCTTGGACAAAGTAACCCTGATTTAATCTTAATGGACTGGATGTTACCCGACCAAAGCGGCCCTCAACTCATCAAAAAAATTCGCACAAACCCGATACAAAAAGATATTCCTATTATCATGCTAACCGCTCGAGCGGAAGAAATGGATAAAATTGAAGGGCTGGACGCAGGAGCAGATGACTATATGACAAAACCAGTCTCTCTTCAGGAGTTATATGCACGGATTAGGGCGTTGGTAAGACGTTCCCAGGGTTTGAATGAAGAAAAAATTCTTCAAAAAGGTGATCTCGCCTTGGACATAGAAAATAATGAATTAAAAATTAAAGGGAAAATAGTAAAAATTGGACCTACAGAGTTTAGGTTGCTTCATTATTTGATGCGAAGGCCTGATCGTTTACATTCAAGATCTCAGCTACTTGACCAAGTTTGGGGACAAGGCATCTTCATAGAAGAACGAACAGTTGATGTACATATCCTGCGATTAAGAAAATTATTAAAACCATATCATGTAGATAAAATGGTCGTCACCGTTCGTGGTGCAGGCTACCGGTTTATTGAAAAACTACATGAATAAAAATTATTGGCGGATTGAGTATTGGCGAATTGTCTTAGTCCTGTTTTTTGTTCTTTTAGGAGGAATGTTAAGCGGACAATGGACCATTAGCCTGGTTGCTTCGTTGATTGGTTATATTGTATGG
>JAKIVF010000194.1 GCA_021647145.1 Methylococcaceae bacterium
GTATCAGCTCATATACTATTCGAGCCGTTCAAAATGCAATCATCACCGGAAAACCGCTGGCTGACCTTATGTGTACCTTGATGGCTCGGTTAGTTCCTGGGTAGGGACTATATGGGAACACTGATGTAATTTATATAACATTGAAGTCACCTTAGTTTATTAATGTTTAAGATATGGCTGAGGTATAAGCTATAACATCCAGAATGGAAAAAAATAGCAATACAATTATTAGTTTAGTTATTGCCAATGTTTATCCTTGTAAAATAAAAAACAAACCCAGAGCAGTTATAGTTGCTCCAGATAATGACTGGATTTTGTTTTTAATGGGTGAGGCATGTTTAAAAGCCAGAGACGTCACTAAAAGCAACAAACAAACTGAGGTTACAAAACCAGCGAGATAGTGCATGGATGAGCCGACTACTTCTTGTCCATGTGCATAACCGTGAGCAATTGCTGTCCCCGAAACAAGAAGGAGTAATAATGCACGGTTATAATGTTTACCAGATAATAACCATACCCCAAGTATGACAGAGGAAATGGCAATAGCGTTTTCTGTAAAATCAAAAGAAATATTTGCCATTGAAATAATAAACCCGATAACCATTGAGCAAAGAAAAGCAACAGGTAATGATCGTTTCATAGCATCACTATTTTTTGTTGCCAGCATACCAATGACAAGAATAGTGAGTATATGGTCAATGCCAGTAAAAGGGTGTAAAAGACCCTGCCACAGCCCAGTAACAGCCTGCTCTCCAATATGTGCATAACAAGCTGGGCTGACTAAGAAAAGAAGTATCGTATTTGTAATTAGTTTTTTCATAAGTATTTTAATATTTTATTAATGGATAACCTCTAGTTGTGTTTGATAGAGAGCGGTTAAATGTAAAAAATCATCTTCTGTTTTATGAAGAAGCTCGTCTGCTTCAATTTCTTTAAAACAGTGACAAAGTTCTAGGTATATTTTGCTTAGTCCGCCATATACCTGGAGACAGAGTTCTGCTGATTTTGAGTGATCATTTAAAATAGTTTTTAAAAAATCATAACTTTCAATCAAAGAGTGTATTTGTTTCTTTTTATTATTTTGTGAAGCCCAGCAATCTGAAAGGTTCAAGTAAGAAATTACCACTATGTGTGTCAATGTATCGGGTAAAGGTTCGGTAGTTTTAAAATCAATAAACAATTGTTTAGCAATGTTTAACGCTAAATGATAATGCTGAATTGATGGTATTACATTCCCTTCTGCAAACATGCTATTAGCTAGCTTTATTTGTATCTTCCATAAATTTTCATCGTATTGTTTAGGATTGGGCATAAGTTAATCTCTATAGAGTGCCTGGGGTTCTATTTCATAAGTTCATGAATAGATGAATTTGTCTTTGTTGCTAATAATAATGTTTATCATTTGCTTTTGCAACTATAAGTTTTATTATTCTCTTTATTAAAAGCTGATGAATACTTTTCGTTTCCTCATAAAATAATATTTCTGGCAATAATCTCAAATATAATTGAGTAATGCCAAGATTATTCTGGAAATAAACTATTGATTTAATAAATATTAGAATCAATATATTGGAGTCGAAAACGAAAACGAAAAAGAATAAGTCTGCACACATAAAAACACTTGATAATCATTCTCAATAGCTTTAACATCCCTATAAGCCTTTCTTTAATTATTTAATATACTTTACCTATAAACTGATTGGGTGCATTAGATACTTACCTTGTAATTTATGAAAAATATAATAAAAACATCTAGTATTTGCTTGTTATTGACCATTCTAGGTTTGACGTTATCAATTAGCTGTTTAGCTGATCAGATACCTTCGACAAATGACCTGTGGGAAGTAATACAAAAACAGCAAAGCCAGATTGAACAACAAAATAAGCAAATTAAAATCCAGAATCAGGCAATTAAAGAATTGAATGAACGTTTTTCAAATCAGAGTGCGTCTGATGAGCTGTATGCAAAAAAAACTGATTTAAAGCCTAACGAATCGCAACAGTTTGCCAGTCAAAAAAATAACGACAAAGAGAGTAGTCCTTATGAATTTGAAGGCTATATAGTAGCTAATTACTTAAATCATGATTGGGATACTCACCCAGAAAAACGTGATGAAGCGGATCTTGAACGGTTGGTTTTAGAAGGTAAATATCACTTTAATGACCAATGGTCAGTCCATGCCGAAGTTGAATTTGAACATGGTGGAACTGGCTCTACCATGGAGTTTGATGTTTTTGAAGAATTTGGTGAGTTTGAACAAGAAATAGAAAAAGGCGGTGAGATTGTTCTGGAAGAATTATTTGTACAATTTGCCTACAGACCATGGCTAGGCATTCGTGTCGGAGAAATACCGGTTCCTGTTGGGTTAATCAATAAACGTCATCGCCCCAGCCAATATTACACAACTCAACGTTCAGAATCCGAATCATCTATGGTTCCCGTTGCCTGGCATGAGTTAGGCGTGGAATTAAGAGGTAAATATCAGGGATTTTTTTATCGCGGACAAGTGATTACGGGTTTAGACTCAACAGGATTTAGCTCTGCAAACTGGGTAAAACGTGGCTATCAAAAGCGATTTGAACGAAAGAATGCTGACAATCTGGCTTTTGTTGCCAGCCTTGATTATGATTTTTCCAGTTTAGGCATTGCTATTTTAGAGGGTGCTGAAATAGGCGGTTCATTTTATTGGGGTAACACAAGTGATAACCGACCTAAACCTGATTTAGAAGAAGATGCCGAAGTGATGATTCTGGGGATTCATGGATTGTATGAAACCGGTCCCTGGACATTACGAGGCTCGACACTTTACGGACACTTATCCAATTCAGACTTGGTTTCAGCTGCTAATCGCCGTTTATCCAACAATCTTAATGTTAAACGTTCCCCTGTTGCCAAACAAGCATTGGCATGGAGCATAGAAGCAGGGGTTGATCTTTTCCAGTTTATTCCTAATAAGCCTGACTTTCTTGGACATGGTTTTGACTGGTTTGTACGTTATGACAACTATGACACGATGCACGAAACAGCAGGACTGATTTTTGATAATTCTCGCTGGGAGCGTGAAACCTGGACAACTGGTTTTAATTATTCGTTGATTAAGGGCGTAATACTTAAAGGGCAGTACGCTCATCGTAATATCAATATACCCAAAGACAATGACGAAAACACCTATTCGCTGGGTATCGCCGCCGAGTTTTAATTTTTTTTAATCTAAAGGAGAAACCTTATGCAACATAAACTAAAAACACTTGCAGTCGCTATTGGACTGGCAACAGCCTCAGCTACGGCTTATTCAGCCCCCCAAGAGCCCGGTGTTGTAGTCACCGTTGAAGGCACTAAAGTAACCGCTTACTGGAACCCAGTGATAGGTGCAAGCGAATATACCTTATTTTATGCTCCATCCCCGTATGAAGGAGAGTCAACGATAGGGAGTATTCCTATAGATGGAAAATATGATATTACCGTCGATTTGCCTGTCGGAGCGTCTTATCTTGTCGCCGTTAAGGCAAAGGGAGCAACAGGAGAAAGTGAATTTTCAAACATTGAAGATTTTACAGTCAAAACACCTGATCCTGCTGATGCTGATGCATCTATTTCAAGCATTATTTCATCAACAGCAACAAATGTTGTGTTAGCTTCATATGAAGACTTTGCAGAAAAAGCTAAAGGACTGTCTGATGCATTATCTGCTTTTAATTCTAACCCGACAGATAAGACATTACGTAAGACTCAGAATGCCTGGCGCGATACTCGTCGTCCTTGGGAACAAACAGAAGCATTTTTATTTGGTCCTGTCGATACGCAAGGAATTGACCCGGCGATGGATAGCTGGCCGGTGAATAGAGTAGACCTTGATGCGGTTTTAAGTT
>JAKIVF010000046.1 GCA_021647145.1 Methylococcaceae bacterium
AGATGATTGGAACCCGGAGAAAGGGCCTGAAGTTGGAAAAACAGTCGATTTTATGCCAGAAGAAGATGGGGTTGCAACGAGTATTGATCTTGCTGCTAGCTATATAAATGATTTAAAACCAGTAAAAAACCATTATATTGCTGGTATTTTAGGAGTCTTTTTAGGCGCAATAGGTTTACATAGAATATATTTGGGTTTTTATCCAATCGCCATTGCTCAAATATTAATTACCTTTACCCTTGGGTTTCAGTATGGTTTTATGTGGGGGGTTATTGAAGGAGCATTAATATTAGCTAAATTAATTAATAAGGATGTTAAGGGCAGACCTTTAAAATAAAGTCTAGAGGGAGCGAGAAGAAAGTATGATAAATATTTAGTCTTAGTTTTGCATAGCTCTATCTTTTAGTTTCCACCGGATATTATTAAATCCTCGCTTGTTAATGAATTCTTTTTTTATTGCGTTACAGTTTTTAACTATCATACCAGTAACGCATTCTTATATTTCTAATGATAAACAACTAGGCCATTCTTCCCTTTTTTACCCTGTTATTGGGTTGATAATAGGAAGTTTATTGGTTGTATCAACACTCTGTCTTTCAACACTACCAAACCAAATACAGGCAGTCTTAGTTTTAATATTTTGGGTTATACTCACGGGTGGATTGCATCTTGATGGTTTAGCCGATTGTGCAGATGCCTGGGTAGGTGGGTTAGAAAGTAAAAAACGTAGTCTGGAAATCATGAAAGACCCTGCTGCAGGTCCGATAGCTGTGGTTATTTTAGTTTTGGTTTTATTGTTAAAGTGGTCGATGATTAGCCAGCTAATAGAACAAAATTCTATTGAAGTCATATTGTTAGCGCCTGTTTTGGGCAGGGTTTCAATTATAATTCTGATGTTAACAACTCACTATATACGTTCTGATGGAATGGGTAAAAAAATAGTCGATAATTTACCTCATTCCGGGCTAAAAGGGTTATCTCTGTTTTGTTTATTACTAGGAGTATATTATTTAGGTTTTTTAGCAATGAGCTTTATGCTAGTGATTGTCTCAATTATCATTTATCAATCTAAAAAAAGATTAGGTGGTGTTACTGGTGATGTTTATGGGGCTAGTGTAGAGTTAGTTGAAACTGGAATCCTATTTGGCTATATTCTATGAATAAGCATCGTTTTAATGAGTCTGAGAGAAAAGGGGTTTATAGAGCTATTGCAGAACGTCGTGATATGCGTCATTTTTTAACTGACCCCATTGAGCCTAAGGTGTTACAAAATTTATTACAAGCAGCGCATCAAGCAGGAAGTGTTGGGTTGATGCAGCCTTGGCGTTTTATCAGAATTACTGAAAAGAAGCTTAGAATAGCAATTTTTAAGCTAGTTGACCTAGAAAGAAAAGAGACGGCCAAAGCATTAGCTGAACGTGAAGACGAGTTTATGAAGCTTAAAGTGGAAGGTATCATGAATTGTGCGGAATTATTAGTCGTTGCCTTAGCTGATAAACGCGGAGATCATGTTTTTGGTCGAAGAACTTTGCCAGAAATGGATTTGGCTTCTACAGCCTGTGCGATACAAAATATGTGGTTAGCAGCTAGGGCAGAAGGATTGGGAATGGGGTGGGTATCCTTGTTTAAACCACAAGCATTGTCTGAATTACTAAACATGCCTGTGGGTAGCAAGCCTATTGCAATTTTATGTCTAGGACATGTCGATGAATTTTACTCAAAACCAATGCTAGAATTAGAAAGTTGGGCTAAAGCTAAGCCCTTAGATGAATTTGTTTCAGAAAACAGCTGGTAAAAACATTGTATTAAAATAGGATAAAAAAATGAGTTGGTTAGGAAAAGTAGTTGGAGGTGCATTTGGGTTTATGATGGGAGGACCATTAGGTGCAATTCTAGGTGCTTCTTTTGGTCATCAATTTGATGAAGGTCTACAAAGCTTAGAATATGAAGAGCAATTAAACCCCGGTGATCAGCATCGGGTGCAAATGGCATTTTTTACCGCAACATTTTCAGTGATGGGCCATATTGCAAAAGCTGATGGTAAAGTCACCAAGGCTGAAATTAATCTGGCAAAAAAAATCATGGATGAGTTGGTTTTAACTGAAGAAATGCGAAAAACAGCGATTAATCTGTTTCAACAAGGTAAAGCGACAGATTTTCCAATTGCTGATGTTTTAGATCAATTTCGTAGAGAATGTCATCGTCGAACACATTTAATTCAGATGTTTTTGGAAATACAAATCCAAGCTGCTTATGCTGATGGAGTTTTAGATAAAGTAGAAGAAAGTGTATTACTTAATATTTGTGCGCATTTAGGTATTTCCAGATTTGATTATAAAAGAATAAAGCTACAATTTCAGGCACAACAACGTTTTTATCAACACGGTCAGGAAAGATCAACGGAAAGCAAGCTAGATGATGCTTACGCAGTACTTGGTATTTCAACCACAGCAACAGATGCAGAAGTAAAAAAAGCTTATCGAACACTAATTAGTCAACATCACCCTGATAAGCTGGTTGCAAAGGGGTTACCTGAAGAAATGATGATTATAGCAAAAGAAAAAACTCAAAAAATCAGTAAAGCTTATGAAGCGATAAGGACTTCCAGAAAATAATATGGCAAGTACAGATAAGAAAAAAATTGTTTTAGCTAGTGGGAACTTGGGGAAAATTAAAGAGATTCAGGCGATACTTCATGATGTAACAATTCTTCCACAATCTCAATTTAATATTGAAGAGGCAGAAGAAACAGGATCTACTTTTGTTGAAAATGCCATAATAAAAGCTAGAAATGCTGCATTGAATTGTGACCTACCTGCAATTGCGGATGATTCTGGTTTGGTGATAGATGCTTTACAAGGGGAACCTGGTGTCATATCTGCGCGATATGCAGGAATTAATGCTTCTGATCAAGAGAATTTATTAAAAGTATTAAAGAATCTTGAAGGAATACCCACAGAACAAAGAACGGCTCGATTTGTTTGTGTGCTTGTTTTTATGAGACATACGAATGATCCGCTACCCATTATTGCTCAAGGAATATGGGAAGGTTTGATAATGACTGAATCAATAGGTGAGAATGGATTTGGTTATGATCCAATTTTTTGGGTGCCTACACACAAAAAATCTTCAGCACAACTATCGCCAGATGCAAAAAACGCTATTAGTCATAGAGGACAGGCCCTTAAAATACTAGCGAATTCTATTTAGTCAGCCCTGAAAAGTTGGCTGGGACTGATTTTCAAAAACCGCCCCCCTCAAAAAATTTCTCCAGCTGCCTGAGGATCAGAAGGATTGATTATTTTGCTCACATAATCTAATTTATAGTGAAAAAAACAGTGCAAAGGGAAACCCAATGCTTTACCTCCTTACCTTGACTGCTTTCAATATGGGAGAGTACATCAGGCTAAGTATGGTTATCATAAATATTGCTTTCGTGGCTGGCCACTTCTACGAAGATAGTGACCTTTGCTTTTCCCAATTTCCATCAGTTTTTTTCCGCTAGGTGCCTGCGAGGAATTAACCAGGTACTATGTACCCACTGGAATCAACACTAAAACGCTCAACCTTTTTACTTAATTTTATAGCAGTTAATTGTCCACCCCAAAGACAACCTGTATCAATAGCATAGACATTATTCTTTTGGTAAAAACCTAGTGTTGACCAATGGCCAAAAATGATTTTCATCTTTGATGATTTCCGTTTAGGTATAGTAAACCAAGGCATTAAATGTTTTGCTTGTGTGCCCACCGCACTAGTTGTTGTAAAATCAAGTCGGCCGTTTATTTCACAATATCGCATTCGAGTAAAACAATTAACAATAAACCGTATTTTATCCATTCCTTTTAAATCAGACGACCATTTATCAGGTTTTTCTCCATACATCACTTTAAAAAAACTCATGTAATCTGTACTTTGCAGAGTTTTTTCTGCTTTTTTTGCCATTTTTTTTGTTTGGGTGAAATCCCATTGAGGTGGAAGTCCAGCATGTAACAGACAAAAATTGTCGTTATAATAAAATAATGGCTGATGCCTAAGCCAGTACAAAAGTTCATCACTATCGGAAGCTTCTAAAACGTCAGACAGCGAATCTTTTTTACGCGGTTTTCTTTGTTTAAAGGCAGTGGCTAACAAATGCAAATCATGATTACCTAAAACTGTTTGTGCAGACTTCCCTAATGACTTTACAAACCGTAAAGTTTCTAAAGATTTAGGTCCGCGGTTTACAAGGTCGCCTGCAAACCAGAGCATGTCAGACTCTTCATCAAACTTAATCAAGTCCAGCAGCCTTAATAAGTCATCAAAGCAACCTTGAATATCACCAATTGCATAGATAGACATTTTTTTATTAGTGAAGTGTCCGTGGAATTGAAAGGGTAAACTTAGGTATAGAGGCTGAAAAATTCTCTCCTTTATCTGAAATCATTAAGTAGTTGCCTTGCATTACGCCAACGGGTGTTTCAATCATCGCACCACTGGAGTAACAAAACGACTCCCCTGGCTTTAAATAAGGTTGTTCTCCAATAACGCCATCCCCTTTTACCTCTTGAACCTTGCCGTTTGAATCAGTAATTAACCAGTGGCGAGCCAGCAGTTTGGCAGGTATATCACCCGCATTGGTAATAGTAATGGTATATGCAAAAACATAACGTTCATCTTTTGGAGATGATTGTTCCTCAATATATTGAGGTCGGGCTTGAACTATAATATTATTTTTTTCACTCATAGTAATAATGATATAACAAATAGACCGACTATACTTAAATAGTAAAACATTTTAGTCTACACATTTATGCCTTTAACTATAATAAATAGACTTCATAGAATAGATTATTTACTTTTATATCACAATCTTAAGATTAACTTAAGCCATTTTAACTATGTATTTTAAATTCATTTTATTATTATTATTATTTTCTAGTCAGTCAATTTTTGCTCTAAATGGTGATCATTTTTTTTCTTTTGCTATTTTAGGGAAAACAGAAAGGGTTAAATCTATGCTAGCTGATGGGATAGATGTTAATACAACCACTGCAACTGGACGAACAGCTATGATGGCTGCAAGTTTTAATGGTAACATCCGTGTTGTCAAAGTTTTACTTGCATATGGGGCAGATGTTAATGTAGTGGATAACATGGGCTCCACGGCATTAATGGATGCCGTAATTTTTGGAAGTGAAGAGCTTGTAAAATTACTCATAACAGCTGGCGCAAATGTTGATGCAGTTGATAAGCAAAATATTTCTGTTTTAGAGAAGGCAAAAAAGACAAAATACAGTAATATTGTAAAAATTTTAGAACCTTTAGTGACGGTTGTTATAGAAGAAGAAACAGAAGAAGCCCCAGTAGAAACAGAAGAAACTAGCAAAGATAATAAGGAATAAATTTAATGAGTACAAATGAATCAGACCAAAACCAGCCATTGCATATTCATATATTAGGAATATGTGGCACATTTATGGGTGGACTTGCTTTAATAGCTAGGGAACTAGGCTATAAAGTCAGTGGTTCTGATAAAAACGTTTATCCGCCAATGAGTACTCAGCTTGAACAGGAGGGAATCCAGTTAATGAATGGTTATAAAGCTAAAAATCTGGATTGCAAACCAGATTTAGTGGTAATTGGTAATGCTATGTCTAGGGGGAACGAGGAAGTTGAAGCAGTACTAAACCAAGGGCTTAAATATATTTCTGGACCACAATGGCTAGCCGAACATGTATTACAAAATAAATGGGTTTTAGCGGTTGCAGGCACACATGGAAAAACTACAACTAGTAGCATGTTAGCCTGGGTTTTAGAATTCCAGGGTTTTAAGCCTGGTTTTTTGATAGGGGGTATTCCCCTAAATTTTGGACTTTCCGCTCGTTTAGGAGGATCTGATTTTTTTGTTATTGAAGCAGATGAATACGATAGTGCCTTTTTTGATAAACGCTCAAAGTTTGTTCATTATCATCCTAGAACAGCGATATTGAATAATCTTGAATTTGATCATGCTGATATTTTTGATGATTTGAATGCGATTAAAAAACAATTTCATCACTTGATAAGAACCATTCCTGGTGGTGGTTTAATCATTGCCCCAGAGAAAGATCATAATATTTCTGATGTATTACACATGGGCTGCTGGACTCAAGTTACAAAAACTGCGATAAATACTGATGCGCCTTGGTCTGCTCAATTGATTAAAATAGATGGTAGCCAGTTTACTGTTCTTTTTAATGGAAAAGAACAAGGAATTGTTGATTGGTCTTTAACAGGCGAACATAATGTCTACAATGCAATGGCTGCAATTGTAGCTGCTAAGCATATTGGTATACTTCCAGTCGATGCGATAAATGCCCTAAAAAAATTTAAAAATGTAAAAAGACGTATGGAGATCATTGCCAATATAAAGGGTGTAACAATTTATGATGATTTTGCTCATCACCCAACAGCCATTGAAATGACCCTTGATGGTCTACGCAAACAAGTAGGAACAGAAAAAATTGTCGCTATTGTTGAACCTCGATCAAATACAATGCGGATGGGCATTCATACTCAATCACTAGCAGAGTCTTTAAATAAAGCAGATATTGCTATTATTTACCAACCAAAAGAATTGGATTGGGACTTATCTGAGTTAAAAAAGTATAATAGAAAAATAGAAATACATACAACTCTAGATGATATTATTGATAAATTGAAAGCTGAATGTAGTTCAAAAAGTCATTTTGTATTAATGAGTAATGGTAGCTTTGGGGGAATATACCAGAGGTTGTTGAACGAGATTTAAGTTTGAATCTCATTTCTTTTGATTACTTTTAAGTTCTACAAAGAATTATCTAAAATGATCTTTAGTAAGTTTTCTTTTTGCTTATACTTTATAAACTTTCCTGCCGACCTTTGACAGCCCTTCCAAAAAAAGTTCTCACAAATTTTTATTTCAGATTTAGATAAGAAAAAACTACTAATTAGTCCTTATTCCATAGGCATATAACCGTTTAGATTTATAAAATAATAAAAAAATACCAAATTTTTTTAGGAGAGCTCTTTTAATTTCTGAAAATTGTACTATTCTTAATAAGTAGTCGCGTCTAATAAAGAGCACCTGACTCACCAACTTAAAACTAGAAATATAATCGGAGTTTAAAAATGGACACTAAAATATCCCGTAAAGTAGAAAATAATCTTCCTAATTCATTAACAGATAAGATAATAAGAAGAAAAATAACACTTAAAGAAGATAATATCCAAGGGATAACTTTTAAGATTGCAGAAACAACAAATGAACTTGAGCAAGCATTTTGTCTTCTTCATGAAGTTTATGTTCAGGAAGGATATGCAAATCGTCATCATTCACGAATACGATTGTCTAAATACAATTTTCATCCAGAAACGACAGTATTTATAGGTAAAAAAGGAGATAAAGTAATTATTACCTGTACTTTATTTCCCGATTCCACCTTCTTGGGTCTGCCTATGGATAGTCTATATAAAACAGAATTAGACTTGCTACGAAACCAGAATAAAAAAATTTCTGAAATTGGAGCACTTGCTACCCATCCAGACTACCGAAAAAGCAATTCTACTTTACCTTTATTGTTGAATAAAATAACTATGGCTTATGCTATCCATAATCTAAAAATGGATAATATGGTTATTAACGTTAATCCCAAGCATTCATTTTTTTACACGAGCATCTTGCTTTTTAAACAAATTGGTAGCTTGAAATCTTGCCATCATGTTAATGGTGAACCTGCGATAGCTTATTCTCTTGATTTAAATTCAGTGGAGTCCAATAGTAAAATAATTTATGGTAAACAATCAAAAACAAGAAACCTACATCAATTTTTTTTTGAAAACAAGAGTTCTTGTATTACAAAGCCAAAAGAGAAGGCATATGTTTGGGATCAAAAAAAACTGACTTATTTCTTTGAAGATAAAACGGATGTTTTTTCAACAATGAGTAAAGATATTCTGAACATTGTTTATCAACAACATTTATTTTTCATAAGAAAAGGTCAGAAGAAAGAAGTGTTAAAAATGGCTGCATAAGTTCCGCTATAGATAGGCATTAATACCATTACAAAAACCAAAAAATACGGTAGAATAATTTCTGGTTTTTTACTATTTTCTAGTTTATTTTAACGGGCAAAGAAAAAAAGTAAGGTAAAAACCAATATAAAAAAATAACAATAATATAAATGGTAAAAATATGGTTAATAAAATAATATCTTTCGTAGTCTGCTTTATTATGTTGTATGGTACGAATGCTTATGCTAGTGGTGCAGGTCATCATCATCGTTATTCTAATTGTATAAGAATCCACGGAAAAATACATACTAACACATTAGATGTAGAAGACCCCAGTTCAGCTACTTTAGGAACATTCTCTCTCCGGACTAGATGGGGAAGAAAAAAATGTGCTGTACAGGGTAGAATTATTGGCACCAACAAATTAGGTTTTCCAGAATTGGAACATCAAATTTCTTGTAATGACAATACAATTTTCAATACAACAGATTCAATATCAGAGTTTTCTCCGATTGATGAATGCTTAGTATATATTGAACAAGATACAATTCTCACCCCCATCTCAGAGAATTTTAAAGGATATACAGGAAAAACTTTTCTTAGAGGAACTATTAACCAGTGTTCAGGTGAAAATAACTTTAGATATAAAGGGTATTTATGTTTGGCTGAAGATGATTATGATAAAAAGTATTAATTTACTCTAATATTCAAACCTTTGACTTGCAACCAACACTGAACAAAAGATAATAACTTTATTCTTAGTTACAATAAAAAACTCATTAAATCTGTTTATGCAAATTCAATGAGTTTTTATATATTCAGGACAAAAACATCAGCTCTACAAAAAGTTTTGCATAATTCCACTTGGCTTGACCATAAGGCATCTAAGGTTTCTTACGCAACGTTCCAACCTTCATTCTTGAGCCATAACCTAATCTGAACATCATTATATGACTTTCATCATCTTTACATTTAAAGAGTCTTTGGTAATCAGTCCATACTGATTCAAAAAGTTCTTTATGTTCTGGAGTAAAAACCCCAGTTTTATCAAGAGTCCAGTACCTTCTTAAAAAGGTGAGTATGGTAAATGGCTGGAAGGATATGCCTAATCGCGTTGCTTCTAGCCAAATTCTTTGCATTGCTCGACCTCCTTCAAAAAAGCTTCGGGAGTCGGTGCCTTTAATACGAATCAGTCCCATGGCAGAAGCCTGTTTTACTCCTTTTTTGGAAACACCTGCGGCAATTTTTGCCATCCCTATTTTATTCATAGCATTAGCTATTATCCAAGGACGGATCAGTTTAAGAAAAATCTCACCATCAAAACCTGCTTCAAGGTTTTTAAGGTGAAAGCCATCCCTTGATGCCAATGCCGCTTCATCAGAGAAATGTATATGAGACATTAACATTTCATGAAGGCTTCGTGTCTCCATACGAAAAATATCGGCTTTGAAAACCATTTTTGAGATTAAATCAATATCATCTTTGTTCGTAAAAAAATCCAAGGAGGCTCCTTCAATATGGTAGCAAGCCTGTTTAATTGAGTCTAAATCTTCCTCAGGTATTGGTTTTTGATTGTACTTAGTGCGATTAGTATGACGTTCCCAAATAAAGCGACCAAGTTGGTCTTCACTAATTTGATCAGGTTTCAAGTTAATTTCAGCGGATAGGTCTTCACTATCTGGAGAAGATTCTACTTTAATCTTGGTATTCAGATTATATCTACTGGCAGCAATGCTTATATTTTCAGCCACTGCTCCACAAGCAATGATAGAAGCAGACTGGTTTAAATTAAACAAGGAACGATCTGCTTTTGTATTAAGTATTAAATTAATGGTATTTTTTTTATTTTTTAGTTTCCAAGGCTGAATATTTTCACCTGAAGGAGCTTGTTGCCCTGCTTTTAACAGGTAATTTAAAATATCTTCAGGAATCTCGTCTGAAATAGATGAAGACAAAAGAGGAGGTGTTATTCTTTCAGGTCCGATTCTTGGTTTCATATTTGCTAATCGTTTCAGTGAAATTTTCAGTTTTAATTTTTGCAACGGATTTTTATTACCTAATGGCATGTAACCCTTAACAAAATTTCTTGTCAATAAATCATATTGAAAATAATGAGGTGCAGCTTTAATTCCTTTCTTACCGAGTATAATTCGGATGACTTCTGTTGCTACAGTTGCTGAACATTGTTGGCAGGCCAGACCAAGTGAAGGGCTTTTTCGAGATTTTAATAAATTTTCGTCAATCTCTACATATTTTAGATGAGTCGCTTTAGGCATTAACCCAATAAAAAACCTGAGTAACTGCTCTTCTTCGCTCATCCCATCACAAATATCGAAATACTCATCAAAGCTTAAGCCTCTACCCGGTATAAAAATCAAAGTAGCTGCACTAAAACCAATTGGGCCAGCTGTAATAACGGGTATACCTTTTTCGTGTGCTTTATTAAAAATTAGACGTCGGACATAAATATTAAAAGCATCCATACCATCGACTACTATATCAATGCCATCCAAAAAATCATCAATATTTTTGTCACTAATTCCTTCTGGAAATGTTGTAATATTAGCGAAAGGATTTATTTCGGCTGCCTCTTCCACCATACTATCAACCTTGGGTTGATCAATATTTTTCATTTTCGAGCCATATTGCCGGTTCATATTTGCTAATTCAAATTCATCAAGATCAGAGATATGAAATTGACTTAGACCCGTTCTTAATAGAGTGGTTAGATGAACACCACCCACCCCTCCCATTCCAGGAATAGCGATTTTTGATAATCGTAATTTTTCCTGCTCTGCTAAAGTTAAAAGTCCATTATTTCTTGAAAATGCCTCCGCCTGAAAAGACATTTCATTGTTATAGCCTTTTTGTTTTAGAATGTTTTGATATTTTTTGATCTTTAGATTGGTTGTCATATTTTTTGCTATCTATTAACAATGTGGTGTTTAAGAATTAGCTGATATTCTGTCTTCACTATCCACGGATTTTATTTTTTTTTCTCACCATTGACAAATTCAACCTCATCAATGACATCAGCTAGAAGTTTAAAAATTCTGATTTTGCCTGTGTTTCAATACTTTCTATCAACTTGAACACCATGGTTAAAATAGTTGTTCGAGAGACTGAATTTCTTGTTTTAAGGTTCTTAACCTTATAGTAGCAAAAGTTGATTCTAATGGGTTGCTTGTCCGAATATGTTGGCATTATCCTAATAGTTTTAAAAAGAAACTTTTTTAGTCTATGAGTTGCTGTAGTGGACATCCTGAAAAATCAAATATTCAATAAAGCTGATCCGATGCCACTTAAGTGGATATCCCATATGACAGGTAAATTTTATCTCCACAAGCTCTATCCCGGAAATAAAAAGATCATTCAAAAAAAATGCTACATAGAAAATAGGGTTTCTGGATGTCCATTTTCAGATACAAGGTTTTCGTGTGGAAATTGAATGGCAAAATTAAATAAATTTAGGGTTTGACAAGGTTATGACAGGATAATGGAAGTTGGGCATTAATTTGAGTACCTTGATTGACTTGAGACTGTATTTTAAAGCTTCCGCCTAAAAGTTTAATTCTTTCTTCCATTCCAAGCAACCCAAAACCAGAGGGTATCTTATCCAAATCACAGCCTTTACCATCGTCTGTTATTGATAAAACAAGCACATCAGGGTTTGATTTGATTTCAATGTTTATTGTAACGTGGCTAGCATTTGCGTGACGGACAATATTTGTCAGACTTTCTTGAATGACTCTGAAAATTTGTATCACGATGGTTCTATTTAACATGTCCACTGCATCATCGCAATTTAGATTAAAAGACATAGGGGTATGTCTGTCTTCCCATTGATTAACCATATCTTCCAGTGTTGCTTTTAACCCAAGCTCAGTCAAAATCAAAGGGTGAAGTTGTTTCATCATTGAACGCACAACGGTCATTAAATGATCACAAATTTTAACGATAGACCCCGTAATTTTTTTTGTATCTGCTTTCTCATGCGCTGCTGTAACGGCCATCACTTTTATTGCTGTTAGTGATTGTCCAAATTCATCATGTAATTCTTGAGATAAACGTCGTCTTTCCTCTTCCTGAATTTCTAGTGAATGCTGGGTTAAGGCTCGGTTCTGTTGCTGTGTACTATCGAGCACATCAGTCATATGATTGACTGCTGTTGCTATATCACCATATTCTTGAGTAGAAAAATCAGGTAATTTATTTTGATATTCCCCTTTTTCAATACCTTTAAGATGATCAACGATTGAATGGATAGCAGATAAAGTTTTATCAAAGACCAAATGGACTGAAAGAAAAGTAAGTAAAACTAGAAGTAATAAGGTGGTAAAAAAAGAAAGACTTTCATCCCATACTTCTGCAATTTCATCCATTGGGTTCGCTTGGATAAGAAGTATTAGCACATGATTACTAAAGGTTTTTATTTGATACTCAGCAGTCGGGTAGTCACTCACAACAAGGTTAATGAACCAATCTGGAGGCGTTTCATTTTCATTATCGGGTTTAGCCTGATGAGTAATATTGATAATTTCTCCCGAAGGTTTTTTGAGCTGAATTTTTAAATGCCGAGTTTGTTCCAAACTACTCAAGCGAAACATCCAGTCTGTTTTATGTATTTTAGTTGTACCGATACCTATTTTTATCAATTGTAACGCCAAATGAATCGAAGAATCTACCTCTTTACTAACCGCTTTCCGTGCTTGCCATATCCCCATTGACCCACCAATGAACAATATGCACAGTGAAATTAACAAAATTCTTACAGTAATTTGGTTTCGTAAACTCATTGGGAAAATTTCTTTATTTGTGGTGAGAGCTATTGTTACGCAATGATAAGCACTCTCTTGGAAAACAGGAAAAACATACGGTAACATTTACAGGATATAACATGAATAGCAGGAATGGAAAAGCAATAATGATTAATTAATAGTAAAATTTTGGCAAGTATTTGGTTAGAAAAAAGATGAGTAAAAAAATACATTATGAAAGAATGAATAAGGTTATTCAAGCCATTGAAAACAATCTTGATTCTAAAAACAATATTGATGAGCTATCAAAGATAGCTTGTTATTCTAAATTTCATTTCCATCGTTTGTTTCGCTCTTTTTTTGGTGAAAGTATTTATGCATATAGAAAAAGATTGCTATTAGAAAGAGCTGTTAAACATTTGAGATATTCTAACGAAAGTATGACTGAAATAGCGTATAAATGTGGCTATGAAAATCAATCGTCATTTAATAAAGCATTTAAAATCCATTTTTCATACACACCTAGTCAAGTTCGTGAACAAAAGCTTTCAATTAATGTTTATAAATCTAAATTAAATTTCAAAAAGGGGATTCAAATGAAACCAGAAATTATAATGATTGATGATATAAAAGTTATTTGTGCCAGAGAAAAGGGGAGTTATTCTGAGTCTACATGGAAGGCATGGGACAAAATAATGAAATTTGCTTACTCTAATCATTTAATGGGTGAAGCAGTTAGAAAAATTGGACTATCTCATGATGATCCAAATATAACCGATGCAGAGTTTATTCGTTATGATGCCTGTGTTGATATTGAAAATGATATAGTTTTTGTAGAAGAAGATGATTTTAATAAACAAACCATTACTGGCGGATGTTATGCCAAGTTCCTTCATAAAGGCGCTTACGAAGGTTTTAAAGATACCTATTCCTATATTTTTAATGACTGGCTACCTGAAAGTCATTACAAAGTAAGAGATAAGCCATGTTTTGAAATCTATTTAAATAGAGACCCAAGAAGAACTAAACCAGAAAACCTCAAAACAGAAGTCTATATTCCTATAAAATAAAGACCTTACTAATTTATTAGCAGTTGTTTAAAACAATTGTGGAGACATTTTAATGATAAGAGCCAGTTTATTATTTTATTTATTTTTTTTTAGTATAACAAGCTATGCAGAAGATACTTGGGTGTCAGTTCAACCATCTTACCGAGAAGTCAGTTTTATTGGTTTTAGTCGAGCTAGGCATGATATGGTTTTATCCTCAGAAGTTGCTGGAAAAGTTAAAAGAGTTTACGTTGATGTAGGTGATACCATCCCAAGAAGCGGTAGAGTTTCCTGCCTTGACAGTACCTTCACCACGCTTGATATTAATTCAACTAAAAACGATATAAAGCAAGCACAGATTGATATTACTTATTATAAAAAGCAGGTAAGACGCTACCAAGACTTAGTTAAGAAAAAGAGTGTTTCTGTTAGCCAATTAGACGATATGCAACGTGAACTAAGTACAGCAGAAAATAAGGAGCAGAGCAAACAAATACTAATACAACGACAACAGGAAACTCTTGAACGCCATTGTATAAAAGCACCTTGGGGATGGTCAGTAGATGAACGTTATGTAGAAGAAGGTCAATGGATTGATATTGGTAATCAAGTCGTAAAAGTTGGAAACTACACAACTTTGCTAGTCCCTTTCGCATTATCAGTTGATGAGTTAAACGCATTAAAGAAAAACAAAAAAAACCTTAATGTCTGGCTACCTGATTATAAACAAAAAATTCCTGCTCAAATCGAACGCATTTCCCCTGCATTTGATGAAACTTCCAGAAAAATTCAAGTTGATTTGTCGCTCAACAAAAAGCTTCCTGCGCGCCGAGGTGGGTTAAGGGTTGAGTTGACGCTAAAAATACCAGATGCTTCTGGGGTGTTTCTAATACCTTCAAAAACATTGGAAAAAAGATTTGAAGAAACCTGGGTGGAGCGTAAAAAAGGAGGCTCGTTACTTGTTGAGTTATTAGGCAATGTAAATAATGAACTAGTACGTATTAAATCAGCAGAATTAAAAATAGGCGATCAACTTAAAATTTTACGATAGGAATATATAGCATGCTGGGAGTTGTTCGTTTTTCTTTAAAACAAAAGGTTTTTTTCAATCTGGTTTTCATTTTACTTACGGTCGTTGGCTTTTATGCCATGTTTCAATTACCTGCTGAACGCTATCCTAACGTTAACTTTGGTGAAGTAAATATTACCACTTACTATCCAGGCGCATCACCTACTGAAGTGGAAACGCTGATTACCAGAAAGATAGAGGAAGAAGTTGAAACGGTTGCAAACATAGAATGGATTTCATCAACCTCTTACGCAGAAAGGTCTCATATTAGATTAAAATTTATTGATGATACGGATTATCCTTTTTTGTTTAATGAAGTCCGCTTCAAAGTGCTTAATATGTTGAACGAGTTACCTGAAGCAGTTGATCCGCCCTCTATTGATGATGCAACTGTTGATGATTTATTGCCCGTTATTGCTATTAATCTTGCTGGACAGCATAGTAACCGAGCCCTTGTGTTAATGGCTGAGCAAGTAAAAGCACGTATTCAAAAAATTGCTAATATTAAGGAAGTGGAACTTACTGGTGAATATATTAGAGAGTTTCATGTTTATTTAGATACTCAAAAACTTCGTCAATATGGTGTTAGTTTTAATGAGGTAGTGAGTGCATTAAAAGATGCCAATATCTCAATGCCTGCTGGAAGCTTTAAAAGTAAAAACAGTAATTATCTTGTTAAAGTGGATGAAAAGTTTCATAGCCGCAGTCAAGTCATCAACACCATTATTCGTAAAGATGGTGATGGTAGTTTTATTCGTCTAGAAGATTTAATCACAAAAGCTGATTTAGGTTATCGTGACCCACTGGTTATCTCTACAGTTAATGGAAAAGATGTTATTGCTTTACGAGTCATTAAAACCAAAGAAGGCAACGCCATTGATATTAGAGAGGCTATTATTCATGAGCTAAATGGTTTCACTAACTTGTTCGAACAAGAAAAGCTAGAGGTGACGTTAACTCAGGATTCAACTAATAAAATTAAAGATGGTTTTACAACGCTAGGCTTAAACATGTTACTCGGCATGTTTTTAGTCTCGATTATAATCTGGTATTTTATGGGGATTCGTAATGCAGGCCTTGTAACAATAGGTATCCCTTTTTCATTTATGATTACCATGTTGCTAATGTATATAACAGGAAATAGTCTGAATGAAATAAGTTTATTTGCCTTTGTATTAGTCACAGGAATTATTGTTGATGATGCGATTGTAGTTTGTGAAAATATCTATCGACACATTCAAGAAGGATGTGAAGTTTCTCAGGCGATCGTCACGGGAACCGCAGAAGTAGGACTTCCTGTTATTGCTTCTACCTTAACAACAGTTGCCGCTTTTTTACCTATGTTGATTATGACAGGGGCTACAGGTGATTTTTTTGCACAAATCCCTATCGCAGTGACATTTGCTTTAATCGCATCATTAATTGAGTGCTTAGTTATTTTACCTATCCATTATCTAAGCTTTGGGCCAAGGCAATCTAAAGTACTCTCTACTCATCTAGAAGAAGATAATTTTATTCTGGCTTTTGTTCGTTCAGTTACAAATAAAGCACTAAGTTTTACCTTAAAGCATAGAGTTTTTAGTGTGTTTAGTATTTTCTTTTTATTATTTTTGGCCATGAGTATATTAGCCGTTTCAGCATCGGGGAAAATTCCATTAATAAACATAAAATTTTTCCCTGATGACTACACCGTTTATTATGCTGATATAACCGGCTCACCGGAAATACCCATTGAGGCAATGGATAAAAAAGTTAGAGAGGTCGCTAATTTTATCATGGCTGATGGTGAGGGCTTTGCCGAATCAGCTGCTGGTTTTGCTGGTTTTTATCCTAACGAGGATTACGAACCAGTTTATGGTAATAACTTTGGCACTGTGATGGTAACGATGCCAATGAAAGATAAACAGGAATTTAGTCATCCATTAGAGCATTTAGAAGATATGCGAAAACGGTTAAAAACAACTTTTGAAAACAATGGGTTTGTATTAAGTATCCATGCCCAAAAAGATGGCCCTCCAACTGGTAAGGATGTTAATGTACGAATTGTTGGGACACAGTTTGATTCAATTTCAGGATTGGCAGATGAAATTCTTCATTTTTTTCAAACAAAAAAAGAACTGACATCTAATCTAGTTGAGCTTCATGATGGGCGTGGAGAGCCAAAACAACTTTATCGTTTTGAGATTAAACATGAAAAAGTTAAAGAATATAACCTAAGCAATACTCAAGTAACACAACTCGCTGGCAGTGTATTAGATGGCCGGTATATTGGAAAGTATCGATTGAATGACGAGGAAATTGACCTTAAAGTTTTAATAGATCCTCTAGCAATAAAAATACCTAGACAAGCCTTAACAATACCTGTTATTGAGCATGCCAGTGGCCCCGTTCGTTTAGGTGATGTAACTGAGCTTCGGACTTATTTTCAGCCAGGTGAATTACAAAGATATCAAGGTCAACGAGCAGTTAGCATTACTGCAAATATTAAACCTGAAGCTGAACTATCATCCCCCACTATTATTGCTTTAGTAAAAGATTTTTATGCAAAAATTGAAAATAAATACCCAGGTGCAAGCCTGATCTTTGGTGGAGAACATGAAGACACTCAACGTTCATACACATCGTTGATGTATGCCTTCATTATTGCGATTATGATTATGTACATTGTTTTGGCTGCCCAGTTTCAATCATATTTGCAACCTATTATTATCCTTTCAGCGATTGCTTTTGCTTTGATTGGCGTTGTGATAGGTAAGTTAGTTTTTCAATCTTTATTCACAGTCAATAGCTTTATTGCAATTATAGGGGTAGCAGGAGTAGTCGTTAATGACTCGTTAATTTTGGTTGATTTTATGAATAAACTATATAGAGAGGGAGAAACACGAATTGAGGCAGTCAACCAAGCTATTAAAGTTAGGCTTCGACCCATTATTTTAACGACCTTAACTACAACTCTGGGGCTGTTACCGATGGCACTGGGGTTTCCTGAAGAATCGATTGTCTGGGGAGCAATGGCATCAACTTTTGTTTCAGGTCTTGCTGTAGCAACAATACTAACTTTATTTATTGCGCCTGTGTTGTGGGATATGATTCAGGAAAGGCAAGAGAAAAAGTTGGCAAGAGGTAAAATTACTGACAAGGCTAATTCTTCAAAATTAATCTAATTCTAAGGGGTTTCTGTTGGTAAGAAAATGGAATCTTGAAACCGAACATTAGAATGAGAATCGTAATTAATAGGTAAAATTTCTTCTTCATCACTAAAAATTTTTAAATTTTATACTATTACCTGATTACCCATGAGCCTCAGCCAAATGAGAATAAAGTCTTTGCAGTTCTCTATAGACCTCGCCATTCCCGAAGTCTTTTATCGGGAATCTATTATTGTTTGTTAGATTCCTGCTAAGAGAATGCAGGAATGACGGGGTGTTTAGTAGGGTGTTTTTAAAGTGGCTGAGACTCATGGGTAATCAGGTACTATTAAATAGGAAGATTTTTTTAAATGGACTACACTTAAATTAAGTTTTCAATGAGTCTCAATATGCTATCAGCAATTCCCAGCAATCATTCTATTTCTTCTTATTCTATTACTCATCATAATGAGTCTATAGATAAAAATGATAACTTAGAAAAAGAAGGCATTGCTTTAAAAATTAAAATATCTGATAGGGATGTTTCGCAAGAAGAGCAAAAAAAAATACAAAGCCTTAAAGCAAGAGATCAAGAAGTAAGAACCCACGAACAAGCTCACCTTAGTGCTGCAGGAGGATTAGCAACTGGGGGGGCAAGTTTTAGTTTTCAAGATGGACCGGATGGTATTAGTTATGCCATTGGTGGTGAAGTTAATATAGATACTTCAACAGTTTCTGGTGATGCAGCTGCCACTCTACGAAAAGCTGAAACAATTAAAAGAGCTGCTTTAGCACCTGCGAGTCCATCTTCTCAAGATATAAAAGTAGCAAGACAAGCTTCAGCAATGGCTAATAAAGCAATGGCTGAGATTTTTCAGGAAAATAAACAATTTTCAGATAATGAAGTAAAACAAGAAGAAAATAATAACAATATAAGTTTTTCGGTTTAGGTAGCTGGAAATAAATAACCTTCCCACCTTACTTGTCTTAGTTTTCTAAAAATCACCAGTAGTTTGTCTAAGCCTATCTATGTCAGATAAAATTTCTGGGTCTGAAGGTGCAACTTCCAGTGCTTTAGAATAAAGGAATTCAGCATGTCTAAAATCACCCTTTTTAATTTCATATTTTGCCCAAGACAAATACTTATTCTTGATTTTTTTAATCCCTAAAATTGACTGTTTATGATTTGGATAACGGTCAAGTATGACTTTATAAATACTAAGAGCACTATTATTAACTGGTTTTGTTAGATTTTTTCTTTCAATTTGACGCTCGGCAATGATCAGCAGTTTGGATATGCCATTAGGTTCATCAAGTAGCTTATAGACGTCATATCCTAGTTCAGGTATATACTCTTTAATCTCGCGAGTCTTTCTTCTCACTGTTACCCTTGAATTATTAATCATAGAGATAGTATCTAAAATCTCAGGGTCATCAGGTGATATTTCTAAAGCTTTTTTTAAGAAAAAAATTGCTTGAGTAGTATTATTCTTATTTATTTCTGCTCTAGCCCAACCTACATAGGTTTCTTTTATTTGATATATCCCTGATAAGGCTTGTTGATTATTTGGATTAATTTCTAGTACTTTTTTATAAGTTGACCAAGCATTATCTTCAGTCGGAGTCATCAGTTTTTTATTAGATAGCTGAAGCTCGGCTTGTTGAAGATACTCTTGTATTGAATCTGAGTCTTCTACAGTTTCTTCAATTATAGTATTTTTTGCTTTTGTTGCAGTGTCACTGCTTTCAGGTACATCAATAGACTCATTTTTATCAGTTAAAACTTCAAAGGTATTGCCATCATCAAAAGGTAATTTTTTTAAATTGAGAAAATACCAGCCTGTTCCTAGTAGGCCAGAAAAAACCATACCCATAAGAAATGTGTAAAAAATTAATGACTTTTTAGAAACATCAACTTCTCTTCTATTTTTTTTAACGACTTTTATTTTTGACTTGGGTAATCTCTGTTCTGTCTGTACAATTTTTTCTTCAACATCTTTTCTTCTATCACTAACAAATAATGAGTTTTCAAGCCAATCTGGTTCCAGTAATTTATTTTCAACAGGAGGTTTTTGAATATTTGTTAATTCCGCGGTCTGTTTATTATTAGGTTTTGTTTGGAAAGTCCTAGTAGGCGTTATGTTAGTTTCAGGAGTTTTCTGGTTAGTATTAGAATCTAAATTTTTAGTATTTAATACTTTATTTTTAACATTAGATAAAGATTGTAAGGATGAAGAGGGTGTAATGTTTGGCGCTTCAATAGGTGGCGCTGAAGGAATAGGTGTTTCAGGTGGAGTATAGTTAAATTCATTGCCAAGAAATAAGCTATTTTCTAATACTTCATCCATCATCTCTTCAGTCACAACTGATTTTTCTTCAATGTTCGCAGTTAGTAACCCTAAACTACAAAGGCGATTTATTAATCCAGGTAACCCTTTGGAATAGAGGATTATACGTTCTATAGCGGTTTCAGAAAATAGGTTTTTATCCTGATTTTCAAGATCTTTTAAATGAAAGTTGATATAGGAACGAATATCTTCTTCAGAAAAATTTTCAATTTGAAATGTGTTGGAGTTATCAAATGTTTCAGCAAATAAATTGGATTCATTAATCTTTGTTTTAAGATCAGGTAATCCAGTAATTATCAAGTGTGAATAGCTTGAACCAAAGATGTTAGAGTTAACGATTTTTAAAGTTTCTTTTAGTACTATTGACTGAAATTTGAGGGACAGGTCAATAAGGAAAACAACGTGTTTTATGGATTTTGACTGTATAAGTTCCTTTAAGTGAGCTGATTTTATCTCTATGGGATCATCTAATGAAAAATCATTATTAAGATTAGTTCCAGTAAGATTAATTAACTGTTCATAATCTAGATTTTCTTGGTCAATATCAACTAAAAGGGTTTTTTCTTGTATTTCATCAATAGCTCTTTGAATTAATGTTGTTTTTCCGCAATTATGATCACCTATCAGCAGAAGGGTCTTACTCCCTTTTTGAATGCCGGTAATCAAATTTTTTAGAATATTCCTGTTTGAAAGGTTTAGATAGCTTTGACCTGTATCAGAAAGATTAAAAAGAGATTGATTAAATTCGACAGATAGAGTGTTCATAAGTACCTTAGCAAGTTGCTTGAAGCTGAGTGCTAATTTATTTTTATTTTAGAAAGAGTTATGTTGATCATGCTTATCAGGTCTATTAAGGCTTATAATTGATGAACAGCGGATGAATATTTAGTTGCTTTCCCACGACAGTTTTAGTTATTTACTAAAGAGTGATTATGGAAGAACAAGTAACCTAGTTTTTTTCATTTTTCCTAAAGAAACGGGTACATAAGGAGCTACACAAGTTTTCTACAACGAAGAAGGCAGACAAAAGGTCGGTTAATTATTCACAATATCCATATTAAATACTTTAGCACTAATACTAAGTCTCTTGATAGTGCTGTGAAAATAATAAATCCCACTTAATAGTTGCCATTTCTTAACTTATATTGTACAGCTATTTATTTTAGAAATCTATATAGACTTATAGATACTACAAGCTTTTGATATTTATGCATTTATCTTATTTAAGCTTAAGGTAAAAAAATATTTTATCCTTAAATATAGTAATAACTAAGTTATTTTCTACATAAAAAAGGAGACACATTATGTAAATGGATAAATTAACTAGTAAATTTCAGCCACATCTGACCGTAATGGAAATTGTAGAGGCAAATTTACGACCTGAATTTATCAATAGAATTGATGACCTGGTTGTTTTTCATCTACTACGCAAAGACCAGACCCGTTCTATAGCAACTATTCAGATTCAACACTTGAAAGAAAGATTGTATGAACGAGAAATTAATTTTGAAATAAGTGTTCAGGCTCTTGATTTGTTAGGTGAACCTGGGTTTGACCCTGTTTATGGAGCAAGACCACTTAAAAGAGTCATCCAAAATCAACGTCTAAAATAAAGTCAGATCAATCAATAAACAGTTTGAATATCCCAATAATAGCAAGAGTTGCCAATGAACCTACAATCAGTGGATACCACCTGTTTTCATTATTTATTTTCAATGTTAAAGACCCAGTGTGTGCATTTTAGCTTCTTTGACTAAAATTAGTGAAACTAAAAAAACCAATAGAAAACCCACTAGCTAATGAGATATTAGCTGGGAATTTTATTGCTGGAGATAAAATAAAAATAGATGTAGTGAATGGAAAATTAACTTTTACTAAATAAAAATCAACTGAAACAAAAAAGCCATTAATATATTCCTGATTACCCACAAGCTTCCGCCGAATCAGTAGATGACTTGTAAGGTATTGAAAAATAATAAATATCTATTAATGAAAATTTAACTTAAACTTTTAACTTTGATCAGGTTAAAAAATAACCATTATTTTTCATAAGATTACATTTAGCTTTTTAAAGTGGCGGAAGCTTGTGGGTAATCAGGAATATATTTAAAGTGGTGACGGCTTTTTTTTTGGAGTATTATTCCTAATTGTAGGTTTTCTATTATTTGTAAAATTTACGCAATGATTATTTTGTACTTAATAATAATGGGAGTCCCCGAATATGGGAGCAGGTAAATATTTGTCGGTTTTTACACCGGCTACAGAAGAACAAAGAAAAGCCAATTTTGAGGATTATTGGAAATTTACTCAGCAACATGGAGGGGAGCTTTTTGAAGATGACAAGGATTTAGCTAAAAAAAGAGCTAGACTGAAATACTTCCAAGACAATCCGGTAAAACTACAAAAGCCCTTGGCAAACCCTGAATTATTCTATCGTAATTATGTAGAAATGCAGGATGACCCAAAGTCATTAGATCGCTTAACCTTAATGCTAACAGGTATGTATAAGTTTGCTCGGCATGAATGGGTGGGAATTAAAGGTGCTTGGGATTCTGTTCCAGATATGGCTAATTCACGCACTGTAGAAGATAAAATTAGCAGAGTTCATCTTGCAGAAGAATTTTGCCATGTCCGTTTATTTGATGAAATGCTTAAAACCTGTGGCTTAAATAAAGTTGAATGGGTTCCATTAGGACCTATCAAAGAAAAAGTCTATGAACAGTTTCCAAAATTTCCCAGTTTTTTAGTGGATACACCCGCCTTTGTAACAGAACTAATGGGCGTGACTTTCTATTGTCATCTACATGCATTAATTGAGGATGTATTAGCTGATGAACCTGATGTACGAGATCGTCTAAAAGAATTATTAGATGAAATAACAATTGATGAAGTTGCCCATGTCGGGCAAAGACGAAATTTTATTGGCTCTATCGGGATGAAGGTTTCTAAGGTATTAGTAGGACCTTTTTACACAATGTTTTTTAATGACATTCCCGAAGTTGCAGAATTATTTGATGTTAAACAAATGATAAAAGATGGATTAGCTTTTGATTTTAATGATCTTCCTGAGCACATGATTGAACGAAGTTGGATACCCTCTTATTGTATTGCTTAAGTATGAGCCATATTGGTTGGGCTAACAGTTCTATCGTTACCCAGCATCTTAGCAAAATTGGCATGATAAAAAACTTGTGTCAATGATAAAGAGGTAAGCCCAGTAATAAAGTAGACATTAATTCCTATTATTACATAATACCTAAGATCCATAATTATAAAGGTTAAGGCATTACAAGTATAAGGTTAAGTTGATGAAAGATATTAAACAGGTACGCGAAAATCTTATTGATGTGCTCGAAGAGTTAGATGAGCAACTGGGTGAAATTTTAGAAGAGCGGGATGAACCTGTACAATTGAGTATTCAGAATTCTGAAGAAAAGGGTGGTGAAATTGAAAACGCATCCTATTTAGATTCTTTGTGGGCTAAAACACATCGAGAAATGGAGAAAATTAAGCAAAGTATTTTTCATATTGGAAAAAATAGTGAGGAGTAAAAGCTCAATTTGGTTTTTGTGTTAAAAAAACTTACCTTTTTCTCTTTTGATTATTATTCCTAGGCTGATTTTGTTTATTATTTTTAGTTTTTCTTTTCTTTACATTAGAATGCTTTTTTGACGTTTTTTTAATGGTATTATTTTTTTTAGATTTAAGTTTCTGATTAATATCAAGTGAAATAGGTTCATAACCAGTATCAAATATCCTTTGGATTTTTTTCTTTAATAACCTCTCAATAGCGACTAAAAGATTAGCTTCTTCAGAACCGACTAATGAAATAGCGACTCCAT
>JAKIVF010000047.1 GCA_021647145.1 Methylococcaceae bacterium
AATTTGCATGAAATTCTATTTTATTCAGATTTTCTAAATCGAGTGGAGCTTCAAATTTAAAAACACCTCTATATCCATCAGAGTTAGTAGTGAACTCAATATACTTATTCCAATTATCATTCGAACCCTTTTGATCTTGTTTCTCTAAAACAGTTAATGGCTGAGATGTTGACTCCCCTCTCATGTCTTTAAGATGATAAGGATATAGTACTTCTGATGGATTTGAATCACCAGATGTTCCAGGATCACTAATTTCTCCATCAGTAGTTTTTATCACCAAATAATCAAGCTGACTATTATCATCTGAACTTTTTGTATGAAAACTAATTTTAATTTCGTTATCGCTACTTACAAATCGTTTTGGTTTTTCACCTACTGACCGAGCTATATCGCCCCATTCCCATGACTTTGCTTTACTATTGTCAACAATATAAACCCATTTTTTATCTTTAAAATCATATATTTTAAATGTCCATTGTTGATATTCTTTTTTTGACCCACGAAAATTCGCATGTAATATCAATTTATCTAGGCCATTCAAACCTGAAGGTACTTTAAATTTAAAAACCCCTCGGTAACCTTCAGAGCCAGTGGAAAACTCAATATAATTATCCCAATTATCATCAGATTTTTTTTGATCCTTTTTATAAAGAACACTTAAAGGCTGAGATGTTGACTCTCCTCTCATATCTTTTAGGCTGTATGGATTTAATACTTCCGCACTAATAGAACTAGCGAAAAATAAACTTAAATATAAAACTAGGTGACTCATAAGTCGAAATAAATTAGGCATATTTTAAAAACAATAATTTTGGTTTTCTGTTAAGTTTTTGACGACAAAAAAACAGTCACACCCTATAAAACCTAGAGTGAATACATTCTCGGCCGTACTTTGATTTTAGTTAAATATTCCAGAGGAACACTCATGTTGATACTTCTAATTTGCTACATATTAAGGTAGGTCAAAAAGACTTATTAATCCAGAATAGAATCTTGTAATTAGGATAGAACTCACAAGAAAATATAACACTATTTTAGAAATGTGCTGGTCTACGCAATAAGAATCTATCATCTCTATTAATAGAGGTTCCCTTAACTAGCCTGTATCAAAAAATAAGTCGAGCCCCGATATACAACACAAGTATTAAATTAGCAAATTATATGCCAACAAGCCTATTTTTTAACTAATAATACTTGAAATAGAAGTAGCTAGTTGTGAAGGATGTACGATGGTGTTGCGAAGTGCTACACACGCAGGGCGAATGTGGGTGCCGAAGTAAGGCCTTAACTGCCAACTGATTTTTTGCTCCTAAAATGAAGGGAATCCATTTTGGTTTCGCAAAAAATGTTAGCGCACTTAATCTTTAAAGAAATATAAATATATACATAACATAAAGTATCAAATCTAATATCTATGCATCAGAACATAAAACCGTCTTAATTTAGAGACAATTATATTGGTGTTTTAATTATCTCTTCTAAACTTTACTCTATTCTTCTCGAAAAAAACCTTAACTTATTGTGCACAATTCTAGTTTTAAAAAAACCTAACCAACTAATTTTAAATAAAAAAATACATTAATCACAGAGTTTTTTTATACTTTATTTTTCATAATTTGAATAATAAGCCTTTAACCTGATATAAAAAATGCCACCTTTAAACCTGTACAAAGACTGAATATAATAAATTACTTATCTTATATAACCATTTTTTTCAGCCTTATCTTTCTTCATAGTCTCAATTTAGCAACAAATTCATTTAAGAACAAAGATCAGTTTATAATTTCTACAATAATTCAAGATTTTTTAAACATTAATAAACCATTTTCTAAACAATAATTTGAAAACTTAAGTCTTTAACACCCGAAAAAACTTTCTTATAGAAGACCTTTTACCGTTAGAACAAATCAATTCAATAAGGTATAGGATAGGACATACAAACAAGTATTCTAAAAAACATCTAAGCTCTCTGCTCAAGGATAGATTTTTTCAGTAAAAACTCTGATCTTAAGTATTATAGAGTACTGATATAATTCACGCGGTCACAAAAGTGCTTTATAGCGAGTTGATTTTTGTCGATAGCCACGATTGTATGAACGCAGAAGCTAGAGCAACATATGGAGCGATTACAGAGGCGCTGAAAGGATGCAGAGCGAAAGAAAATAAGAATTTACAAGCTGAAGAAAGAAATCTAATAAAGCTCAAACTTTCTTCGCGTAAGAAATAAAGTAGCTACACTAAACCATACATGCAACTATAATACTCTAAAAAAATGTGAAGAGTATAAAAGAACCACCCCTTGTTCCAATTAATACTAACAAGGGGCGACTCTTAAATTTAGTTTAACGGACTATTGAAACTGAATGAGTACTATTGTTTTCAAAATATAAAGCTACTTTATTATTGCCTAAAACTCTACCATACCTTACTCCGTAAAACCTATAAGACCAATAATTATTTTTAAGAGGAACAATTACCCAACCCTTCCCTTCAAAAGTAAAATCAAGATTATCTCCATCACCATTTAAATCAATTAATTTAGATCGCATCGGTAGTTTAGAAATATGAGTGTTTGACTTACTAAATGTATCCAATTGAATCGTATAAGTTCCACCATTATCATTTAGAAAAACATGGTCATCATTATACGCATACCAGCCATCTACACTATGAATCACTTGACCAGGCTTAGTGTTGACTGCTAATGAAAAATTACCTACGTTATTGCTATTTACTGTAGCAGTAATAGTTGCCCCCACAGAATCAACTGTTAACGATGAGTTTTTAAAAGTATTAATACGTTGAGCAACATCAGCAGAGGTAATAAATTCAGAGTCTGCATTATAGGCTTTAGCAATTGTGTTTTCAAACATTGCAACTGTATAACCATTACCAGTTATAGGGTCAGCTGAGATCGTTGGACCATAATCATGCCAAGGCCAATGAATAATCGGCTGAGATGCATGACTCATCAATGTATCAAATTCATTTGCCCAAAATTGTTCACTTTCTTCTGCGCTTAGAGGAACTGGAACAGCTGGGTAACCAACTGGTACTCCAAATTGAATCAAAGTAAAATCAAAAGTCATATTCGGACTTAAATAAACTTTGTTATCACTAGGAGTAAGATAACCAAACGCACTGGGATAGCCTGCACCCGAATTTGAATAACCACCTGATAAATAATCTAGGTATTGAGCAATCTCATTAGCAGTGTTTCGGCTCTCAGGAGCACCTGGTACTGCACCACCACGGATATTCTGATTATTCCATGTCTTATAGTTCAATTCAGCACTTATTTCATTCATTGACTGATTAAATTCAAACTCAACCTGGCTAGAACTTAATTGATCAGTAAAATGAGGATGTGTCCAGGAATGAGTACCAATTTCGTTACCTAGACTGATGTAATCTTGAAATAAAGGGCCTGAAACATTCCAGTCTGTCCATAGTCCATTTGCTGGATCATTACCGATATTGATAAAATAAGACCCAACAAAATTATACTTTCTTTTCCAATCTTTCAATAAGTTATAAAGAGGAACATGAACATCCTGTATCAATGCTTGCTCACTAGTAATATCCATATCATTTCGTGAAACAAAGAGATTATTAGCACGCCCCATTTTTAATCCTACAGACGTTTCGTCTCCATAAACCACCCATTGCAATGCCTGCCATACCAAGTTGGTATCAGCCATAAACCCAAGTGTAGCAAAATGAACATTTCGTCCTCCCGTAATGCTTGCTATTACAGCTGGGTAGCTACCAGAGTTTGACCCTGTAACTGATTGTTTAGCTAATGATTCTGTTTCCTGTCCAGGAACTGCTTGAAAATAGCTATACCAACCTCTGTCATAAGATTTGATTAGCTCATTTGAGGTGTAGCCCTTCATTACTGAATGAGAAGTGTTTTGTGCAGAAAGTGAAATACTAACGGGACCTTCACCTGCTACTCGTCCAATCCCTAGAAGTTGTTTCATATTTCGATAAGCATCGCCTGACAAACTAACACCTGTTTCAGTATTTGTCATCCAATCATCAGCAGTAATAATGCCTATACCATAATCATAAACTGCCTTATACAACGTATCATGAATCTGTTTCATTTTATCTGAAGGAACATCAGAAAAAAATGGAAAAATCAGTGCATCATAATTAACCAGATTATTGATATTAGTCAGATCATCTTCCGTTAATAGATCAAAAGATATCCCAGCCATCATAGCCTGGTGTTGTAGGGACATAAAGAGCTGAGAATAAGTCTTATCTCCAAAAAAATTATTTTTTGTCGCTTCTCCGTAGACAATTCCAACGCGCTTACTTAAGTTTGTTCTTGGAGGCAACGTTGTCGTAGAAGTTGAAATTGTATATTGCCCGCCAGAGGTGTAATCTTGAGGGAATAAAAACAAACTATCGTTGATGTCTCCTAAAATATCAATAGATTGAGAACTAGAACCCAAACCTAAAGATGCAGCAGGAATAGCAATTTCAATAATTTTCTGATCTGAGCTAAAGGCATGGTTTAAACTTGAAATCCAACCAAAATCTTTATCGTAAAGATAAGGTTTTTCGTCACTGTGAATATTTACAAAATATTCAGCTCCTCCATATTGGCCCCATATTAAAAAGCCTGTTGCTGCATTGTTATCAGTATTTAGCCAAAAAGTTGTATTTGGACCTAGTGAAGCTCCTGTAGATTTAAGAGCAATGATATAAGTGGGCGTTGGTGACGCAATATACTTACCATATAACTCATCTCCAGCAGCTAAATAGGGTGGTAAATCAAGCGGCAAGTTAATACGGTCGTCGATAGACCAATCTGATAAATCACCATCAATAATAATATTTCCAAATTGAGTATTGAGATCTGCTGCTGCCTGAGCAGTATTTGGAAGAAAAATCGTTGCTAATGAGTCAAGTATAAAATCAACTGTAGAAATATATTTTGCGTTCTTTTCTAGAGTTGCTGAAGGTGGAGCAGGAAAAGGTAATTTTATTTTTCCTTCTGCATTTGGAATCTGATCCCATGATGTTGTTCGACTTTTGTTTCTAGCAAAACGTTTTCTTTCCCAATCCTCCCTTGATTTACTATGCCTTATAACGGTCGTTTGATCATTTAAAGGGACTAACCCTTCTAATTCATCAAAAATATCTTTCTTTTCTGCCTTTGATTCATTAAATTGTGTCAGATTAGCTAATTTAGTTTTATGAGTTGATTTATTTTTAACTAAAGTATCTTCATTTTTAGTTAATATAGAATTCTGAACTTTTAATTCATCTTTGTTCGTATCAAACACACTAAGATAAATAATCGCTAATGTGCTTGTACCGCATAAAAATAAACTTAAGGGCTTGATTAATTCCTTATTAATATTTAACATGGTGGTTCCAGAGTAGTCTATGAATTTTGGCTGGCAATTATAACTCCCACCATATTTTTCACCTAGAAATAACTGTTTTTACCTATCATCCACACACCAACAATAGCTTATACTTATCTGTATTTATTAAAAAATAAGATTTCAGACCCTCTTTAATTAGCTTACAAAGAACCGCTCTACCTGCCGTTTTTAGTATCTCAAAATTTAGATTTATCTATTTTTGCCATCTGTCGTTCTACCTGTAAAAAACCTAAACGCTTGAATTCAGCAATTATACGACTTGCTGTTTCCGTCGTTATTCCTAATAACGCACCTATATCTTCTCTAGTAGGAAGATAAAAAGAACCCTCTTCACTAAAATCATCCAAATATAAAAGCAAATTAGCTACCCTTTGTCTTGAATTGCCTACAGTAAGTTCAACTAGCCAGACATCGGCATCACTTTGTACTTTTTGCCAGCTCGCCGTTAATTGTTTATATAAATGGGGTGTATTAGAATTCAACTGTTCAATGACTTCAACAGGTATACGACATACGTCTGTATTTTGCAGAGCAATTGCATGATGCAGGTATCTAGAACCATTTAAAGCTTCAATACCAGCAAGATCACCCGGTCTCAATAAGCGAACAATTCTGTAATTTCCATTCTCTAAATAATGAACTAATTTGATCATTCCTGAACGGATGGTAAAAACAAAGTGAGCCTTGTCTTTTTCTGTATATAACTCATCCCCTACGGGGATCATATATTCATTAATTGGCTGATGTAATAGATTGAAGTCATCTTGTTGTAAATCTGAAAACAGAGCCAGATTGCGGATAGAACAATGTAGACATTTTTCACCACCGTCCCATGCTTGTTTAATAGTAATGCTTTTCATGAATAGTTAACTGACTCAATTATTACGCTAAAAAATTAAAAAAAATTAAAAATTTTTTTGACTGAGATAAACAACAAACAATGTTATTTAACCTAACCCTTCTTATATAATATGGTGTTATTTAACATACTTAACTCAAAAATGGTCGCTTATTAATAAAAATTCGAGTTTAAGCAAAAAATGTTCCTTCAGACGAATACATTGGTATACAATCCATCAAGGACATAGTCAATTGATAATTATCAATTAGTTTTTCATTATATTCCTTTAAGGTGAAACTAAATACATAAAATTTTTTTTAAGGAATATAAATTTGAATTATAGAAACTTAAAGCTTGTTAGTACCAGTCTGTTGTTAAACTTATCCCCTCCAGTTTCCGCACTAAATCTAGAGGACGCAGATACAGAAATGCTGGCACCTATGATTATTGAAGGAGATATTCTTTCATCAGATATTGTTGGTGTTAAGCCCAGCATGGGGGGTGTTAATGATGCGGCTGCTTTACTACAAAGAGTTCCCGGCGCAAATGTAAACTCAAATGGCCCTCTTTCTGGTATAGCCCAATATCGTGGATTATTTGGTGATAGAGTCAATGTTAATTCAGATGGGGCAACTTATAAATCAGCTTGTGCAAATGCTATGGATGCTCCATTAAGTCATGTACCCACTTCCTTGACAGAAACTATGAGTATTAAACGTGGAGTGGCTTCTGTTAGTAGCGGTATTGAAACAATGGGAGGAAGCATAATACAGAGGTCTCGTCGAGGAGAATTTGCCAGTGGAGAAGACATTGAGTTTACAGGCAAAACGACTAATGGAATCAACTCTGTAAATAGTGGCTATTACACAAGTTTATTCGCCAATATTGCCAATAAAAATCATAAGTTTCGTCTTGGGGGCAGTCGTGAAGAAGGAGGAAATTACGATTGGGACGGAGGACTAAATGTAGATACCAGCCATGAAAGAAATGCTGGTGCGCTAGGATATGGTTATCGTACTGATGATGAAGATCATGAATTTGATTTAGGTTATAACTTTAACGATACACATACGACCGGAACCCCTTCTTTACCAATGGATATTATTTATTCCAGAGGTGGTGTTTCTAATTTTAATTATAAAGGGATGCTGGCTGATAAGTATGAAGTTAATACTGAGTTTTCTTATCAAGATATTCAACATAGAATGGATAATTATACTTTACGTGGTGATATTTCTGCCCCTAAACGTCGTCAATCTAACAACACAGCCAGAGGGTTTGGCTATAAAGTCAGCCTGGATATTCCCTTAAATAATGGCAATTTATTGATTGGAACTGATGCGGATAATGTCGAGCATGATGCTCAAATAACTAACCCTTTTAATTCAGCTTTTAGTGTCAATAATTTTAATGATGTAGAAAGAGATCGGTATGGTTTTTTTGCAGAATGGAATAGCGATGTAGCCCAGGATTGGGAACTAGAGCTAGGAACACGCCTTAACTGGATCAGGATGGATGCAAAAAATGTTGGTGGAACAGCTGGGCCCTTTGTTACTGGTAAAGCAGGTGAAAAATTAGCAAATGACTTTAACGCCAAAAAACATGATAAAGAAGATCTGAATGTCGATGTAGTTGCAATATTAACCCATCATTTAAACTCAGATATGGATATTGAATTAGGCTTTGGTAGAAAAACACGCTCGCCGTCCTATCAAGAACGATATCTTTGGTTGCCGCTTAATTCAACAGGTGGTTTAGCAGATAACCGGAATTATATTGGTAATATAGAACTACAACCTGAAGTATCTTATCAAGCTGAATTAGGGCTTAGCTGGCAAATAGATTCATCATACATAATGCCTAGAATTTTTTATCGCTATGTTGAAGGTTATATTCAGGGTACTCCTACTCAAAATGCAGCTGCGTTAGCCATTAACGATACTACATTGGAATACACCAATGTTGACGCCTATTTATACGGTTTCGACTTAGAAGGAGGCTTTCGCTTTCTTGAAGACTGGAAAGTTGATGCAATGATGAGCTATGTGAGAGGTAGACGAGATGATGTAACCGATAATCTTTATCGTATTGCCCCCCTTAATGGTCGTATTGGTATTTTTTATGATACTGATAAATGGCTTGCAGGCACAGAAATAATTGCATTTGATGATCAAAATGAAACCTCTAATTATAATAATGAAGTTGCTACACCTGGGTATTTTATCTGGAATTTGCGAGTCCAATATCGGCCTCAACATGATACAGTGAAAGGACTGCAACTAGGCTTCGGGATAGAAAATGTGCTTGATGAGTCTTATCGAGTACATCTGAGCGGTTTAAATAGAAATCCAGCCAATGATGGAACCGCAGTTGGAGAACATTTACCGGGTGTTGGACGAAATTTTTATGCAACATTGAGTTATGATTGGTAGCCTTACATTAATAAACTTCGTACATCCGTGTTTGTACGAAGGTTATATCCACTGACGACCGACCATCACTATCATTTAGTTAAAAATCATTCACTATTCGAGCTCAGTGCTTTAATCTACTATTTTCCTTTACCTATTGAGTGTGTCGGAGACCATGAAATAATTTGAATATTAAGAGGACTACCTTATGAATAATTACGGCACATTAGATGCCTCATACAAAGCAGCTGGAGAAGAGGCTGGAATTAAAAAACTGGTTAATGAGTTTTATTATCAAATGGAAACCTTAAAAGAAGGGCAACATATTCGTGCTATGCATAAAGAAGATTTAGATATAATTAAAGATAAGTTATCATTATTTTTGATGGGTTGGTTAGGTGGACCTAGAGAATATGGACCAAAATATGGAGGTGTTTCAATACCCATGTCGCATCAACACTTAATAATAGGTGAAGAAGAACGAGATGCCTGGCTTTTTTGCATGAATGAGGCATTAAAACACCAGGATTATAGCGATAATTTTAAACAATATTTGATCGAGCAGTTAGCAAGACCAGCTGAAAAAATCAGACAAGTCTCGCAAATGGCCCACTCATAAATATAAGGAGTTGGTTTTGAAAATTGTAATAATTGGAGGAGTTGCGGCCGGTGCATCTACCGCCGCACGTGCAAGAAGGTTAAATGAAGATGCAGAGATTATAGTACTTGAAAAGGACAAATTCATTTCATTTGCGAATTGTGGTTTGCCCTACCATATTGGCGGTGAGATTAAAAACAGAGACGCGTTGTTATTACAAACACCAAAAAGTCTCAAAGCAACCCTTAACATTGATGTGCGCACGGGACATGAAGTAACCAATATTGATAAACATTCGAAACAAATTACAGTTTATGACCAACAACAAGAAAAAACCTATGTAGAAAGTTATGACAAATTAGTCTTATCTCAGGGAGCTGATGCATTACGCCCTCCCATTCCTGGCATTAATCATCCAAAAATATTTGTACTTAGAAATATTCCCGATATGGATGCAATCATTCTACAAATTGACCAGGGTGCAGGTAAGGCTATTGTTATTGGAGGAGGTTTTATTGGCATAGAAGTTGCCGAAGCATTTCGGCATCGAAATATGGACGTGGAATTAGTTGAATTACAAAACCAATTAATGCCACCACTTGATATCGAAATGGCTTGTGATTTGCGCTATCACATGGAAAGTAAGAACGTTCAATTACACTTGGGTTGTGCTGCCAAAGAGTTTATCGATGCGTCTGGAAAAGTTAATGTTATTTTAGATAATGGACAATCATTGCAAGCAGATTTTGTTGTTCTAGCCATTGGTGTAAGACCTGCATCAAAATTAGCTATTGATGCAGAACTTGCCATTGGTGACAGAGGAGGAATAAAAGTGACAGGCAAAATGCAAACTTCAGACCCTGATATTTATGCTGCTGGCGACATGGTCGAAGTTATTGATACAGTTACCGGAGAAACAACTCAAACACCTTTGGCAGGACCTGCAAACCGACAAGGAAGGATTGTAGCTGATAATATTTTTGGTCGTAGCAGTCACTATCAATCCACACAAGGAACCGCGGTAGTTAAAGTATTCGACATGACAGCTGGATCGACAGGCGCGTCAGAAAAAACCTTACGCCGTCTTAACCGCCCCTATCAGAAAGTCTACCTCCACCCTTCTGGTCATGCTGGATATTATCCAGGTACAGCCCCTATGCATATCAAACTTCTTTTTGAACCTAAAACAGGTATCGTATTGGGTGTACAAATAGTTGGATATGATGGTGTTGATAAACGTATCGATGTGTTTGCAACCGTAATTCGAGCCAAAATGACAGTCTTTGATCTGGAACATTTAGAGCTCGCCTATGCTCCACCCTACGGCTCAGCAAAAGATCCTGCCAATATGGCTGGATTTATTGCATCAAACTTCCTTCGGGGCGATGTGAAGTTCTGGTACGCTGAAGATTTTCCAAATAAGATGACAAAGGGGATCTTGCTTGATGTTCGCAGCCACAAAGAATTTGAAAAATGGAGTATATCTGGGGCAATTAATATACCATTGGGAAAGCTTCGTTCCAGTCTCAATGAGCTACAACAAGACAAGCCAATCTATATCTATTGTCGAGTTGGTTTTCGTAGTTATTTAGCTTATCGTATTCTGTTGCAGAAAAGATTTAACAATATTTCAATATTAGCTGGTGGCTCTAAAACTTTTAATTGTTTTTACTGTAATGATTTAGCAACAGGCAAACCTGGCGTTCCTTTTGTTTCTCATGCTGAGGAAAAACTGGATAAAACACCGAGTGTACTAAATAACATCTAAGAACCTGCTCAAGGTCATTACGAACCATTACCAGTATAAGCGGATATAGCGCAGAAATTAGACTTAAGCTATAGATGGCTGTAGATAGGGTTATACAGGAGGAGCTATTGCCGAGTTTACATAGGAGTAAATGGGATTTCGAGAACCGCGCCTAAGCATAAATGGTAGCAGAGTAGTAGACATTAAACAGGGTTCTAAGCCTGAAAACACAATGCAGTCAACCCCTTACCCTCAGCTTCAACATAAATTTCTGGGGGATTAATTTCATTTATCAGCATATATCGTGGTGCTAATTCAGCCATTTGTTGCATTAAAAAATCACGCCCTAATTCAGGTGAATTTAAGCATAATAATAAAGTGCTCTTAATTTCCATAAACTCATCGAGTCGTCGTATTATCTTGGGATAGTCTCGAGCAATATCAACACTACCTTTTTGAAAAGTAGGTGGATCACAAATTAATAAATCAAATGGCCCTCGTTTTTTAAACCGACTAAACGACTTAAAAATATTTAGCTTTTCAAATTTCACTTGGTCAAGAGATTGCTGGTTTAAACGATGATTCTCTCGTCCGATATTAAGAGAGGTACGACTCATATCCACATTCAATATAGATTTTGCCATTCCCGCTTGAGCCACAACAGAAAATCCGCAAGTATAGGCAAACAAATTAAGTACCCTCTTACCTTTGCTATGTTTCTGTATCCACCTTCGACCATTTTGCATATCCAGAAATAAACCTGTATTACGTGTTTGGCCCAAATGAATATTAAATTTCAAATCATCTTGTTGAATAGATAAATTCTGAATAGTATCACCACGGATCAGTTCAAAAGATCCTGATAACTTATAACGATGTTGAAGCTGAATACTTTGGCAAAAGGGAAAATTTAATAATAGCCAATCGGCAAAATATTCAATTTCTATACGTGGCTCAGGTGAAAACAACGTAATTAAAATCACTGGTGGCAACCAGTCTATTGTAATATGCTCTAAATTTTTATAAGCATGCCCTCTACCATGAAATAAACGCTGGGCTTGAGATAAATCATTTATCGATTTAGGAAGTTGTATATATTTAAGAAGTTGAGAGAATGCTGACACAATAATTCACTTGTTAATGAACCTAAAGAAGAAAATTTTTCATCTATACTACTATGGTCCATTTTGGCTAACCTTATAACAGCTCTAGTTCACGCTACACACCTCCCCAGAAATATCTGTATTATCCTTTTACTGTATTGGTTAGAGATCTTGAATTGACTCTATTTCATATTTTTCCAACTGGATTTCTCCCAAATGACAATGGGAATAAAAAAATGGCCTTTGTCTTTCATAAAAAGATGAAAGTCTTCTCCATTACAATTTTAAAACAATACCCCGAAGCCATAAAAGCAGAGCAAATCAGCAAAAATACAAATATCACCTTTCTTCAAATTCTGCTAGTATTTATTCCCACCGACCTAGTCTTATTTCTCGATCTTGTCACCACTCCATCCAGTTGAGAGTATTCTCGCTGCATTCCTCAATCTAAAGCAAAATCATCCTTATGTTTTTCATCATTTTTGTGTGATTAGAAAATCAAAAACTCAGCCGCAAGAGACCGAGCATGACAAAGCAAAGGCTAATTTGGTTTGAAACCATAACCATTAGTTTTCAAACTTTCCGACAAAAGCGTCGATTATATATCATTATTTTAAATGAAATAATTAAGATATTCACAAATTATCCTTATCTAATTTTTTTCCGACTAGCAAGGACAATTAGACCAGAAGAAAATAATAAAATAGCACCTGGGACAGGTACTTCAGGTACTTCACCTATAATAAATGTTCCACCTTCCCCTCCAGGTGTACCATCTGTCATCAAAAATGTATTCCAATCACCTACCCAAGACGCACTTGTGGTTGAAGTAAAATTAGACATGATTAAACTTTCGGTAAAAGATATTGCTGGCCCATCATAAAAATGCCAACCCTCTTTTATAGAAAAAGTACCTCTATCTACAATTTGTGATCCCGGCGATATAGATGGTTCATTATACCACCAGCTTTGCCCTGCTAAACCTCGTTCTGTTCCTGTACCCCAGTTTTGACCTGCTAGGTCAATTGATATTGAATCCAATACTGTACTAACGTCAAACCCATTAATAAAACCTGCGCCTGAAGGATTAGGCTGGCAACCAAATTGATCCCTTTCTATACATATTGATGTTGCAGGATCATAAGTGAATTGTCCATTTCCTACAGATTGCCCAGCATTGTCTAAGAATAAAATTTGCAAACTTACTGGAGCAGCAAATAACAACATGCTCCAAGCCAGACTAAAAACAAGAAAACAAATCTTAAAAGAATTTTTTATTAATTTCATAATAGCTCCCCCTCCTAAATTCATGCGAGTCAAAATCATACCATAATCATCCTTAACAATTTGATTTTATTTAGCTATATAAGCTGAAACTTGAATTAATAGAAGCTCCATCTACCGAAAATTACTTTTAATCAATTTTGCTCAATTCTAATTCGTGTTATTGAATCATCTAAAGCCACCACTTCGCCAATAATACTAAACTGATGATAAAAACCATCTTCAAGCTCATCTAAATAGTTAGCAGGTATTCCGGCTAACAACCCCCCAGAAGTTTGTGGATCAAATAACAGATTAAAGCATACTTGTTGAGTGATAGAATCAGGCCACTCCATCATTTTAAATATTTTTCTGTTTTGAGAATAAAGACTGCTTTTAAAACTTTTTTCAGCCAGTTCTTTAACACCGGGTAGTAATGGAATAGCATTTAAACTTAAGCTAGCTGCACAATTTGATGCCATACATAATTCATTTAAATGTCCTAACAAACCAAAGCCAGTAACATCGGTACATGCTTTGACATTAAGTTGATTCAACATCATTGCTGCCTTACTGTTAGATTGCAACATTGATGTGATAGCCTGATTAAAAACATCTCCATCACATTCAGCTTGCATTGCGGCAGCAAGTATTACCCCTGTTCCTAATGGTTTAGATAAAACCAGCTTATCTCCATGCTTTAAACCCTGTTTATGAAATATGTTGTTTTGTTGCTGCAGCTGAACTCCATTAACTACTAACCCTATTGACAGCTCACTCATCTCAGAAGTATGTCCGCCTAAAAAACGGCATTGAAGCGTATCTAGTTGTGTTGTAATTCCTTGCATTAACGCCTTAAATTGTCTTTTTTGTATTTTCTGGCTGGCATAAGGTAGACTGATTAATACTTGTGCTGATTCAGGTTTAAGATTCATCGCATATAGATCACTTAGTGCATGATTAACAGTTATTTTGCCAAATAACCACGGATCCTGAATAGGTGTTTTAAGTGCATCAACACTTTGGTAAATAATCTCTGCTTGATTGCTAATTTTTACTGCATCCTGGGGTTGGTAATAAGTTTCACCCATAACTTCATTTAGCACTTGCTGTAATATACTTGCCCCCACTTTTGCCCCACAGCCAGCACAGCGCTTTAAAGGGTCATTTTGTTCATTCTTATCTTCATCATCAACAAGCTGAGGGTTAACTGTCGAGCCTGATGGCATTGATAAAATAGGCAACTGATGAAATTGATTCATAAATTTAACATCAATAGAGTTTTTCCAGCGCCAAACCCAGTCACCAGAAAAGCTAATTATAGATTTTGACCCAGTGGCTTGCTTATCACCCAAAGCCAATAAACTTAGAAAGCCATCCTGAGGTTTATAGTCAACTAATGTCTGATTTAATAAGAATGCACGTAAATTATCAAATAAAATTTCTGCCTGCCTAACCGCATAAACACCAGCTTTTGGTCGAGGATTAGCAACCATATTAGCTATATCCCCTGCTGCAAAAATATGATCATAATTTAGCGATTGTAAAGTTTTCCTGACTTTCATAAAACCTGCATCATCACATTCTAACTGGCTTTTCTGTAACCAGGACGAACCAGATGCATGGATACACCATATAACTTCATCGGTAATAATTGGATCAGAATTTTTGCAATGAATCACGCCTTGGTCTACTTTTTCAACTCTGCTGGATGTATGAATATCTATCCGATACTTTTGAAACTGTTGTTTTACACGCTTAATAACAGAGTCGTTATAAGTAGGTAAAATATCTTCCGAGGATGTTACTAGATAGTATTTTAATGATGAACTATATTCCTTGAGTCTAAACGCCATAGCCATGATAACCTCAACGCTACCAGCACCTCCACCCACAACTGAGAGTGATTTTGTTTTATTTTGTTGAACTTGTTTCAAAATAAGGTTCCAGCGTTGGTAAAAATCACTGATCGGTTTGATAGGAATAGTGAATTCTGCCGAACCTTCAATCTGCTGATTGGGTGTTGAACCAATATCAATAGAGACCACATCAAATTCTATTGTAGGACGGTTTTCTAATTTTAAAGTATTAGTTTCTGTATCAATAGCAGTTACACTATCTTGAATAAAACGGATATTTGCCCAAAGTGATAGTTTCACCAAGTCAATATGCGTTTCTGCAAAACTATAATGCCCAGCAATCAACCCTGGGAGCATCCCCGAATAAGGTGTCATTGCCTGTGGACTAATCAGCGTAATTCGCACACCGGGAAGGGGATTCATTGCCCATTTGCGTAAAACAAGTGCATGACTATGTCCACCCCCTACTAATACAAGGTCCTTAAATATAGAGGGTTCCCTCATAAAGTCATCGTTTTTAGATTCTCATCAACCCAAGCCAGAATTTCAGGCTCAGTCCCATGAAATAATATCTCAGGCTTCTTTTGTTGTAATTGATATTGATACATCGGATCATAGTATTCTTTTAATAAAAGATTAATTCCTTCTTCAAATAAAGCACTTGATCCAGTGGCGAATAAATGATCCAGCGCCAAAACAAATGAACTATTGACTTTTTGAAAACGGATACCACCCAAACGTTTTTTTATCCGCATTAGATTTTCCAAGACAAAAGCGGAAAATTTTTTATCTGCTATTGCCTGAAATTGTTGCTGATAAAGCGGCCAGTTTTTTGTAATATACTCCTCACAAATGATAGCAACACGCTGTTCCAGTTCTCTCTCAAGAAAAATGTACGATGATCCTGCCATTTTTTCATGAAAGCCTTCTGGCATAATATTACGCCCTATTCTTTTTCCTTCATCCTCCAATAGTAACCCAGAGTCTGGGAGTTGGTGCCGATACTTAAGACAAGCAATTGACAATTGATTTTCCCAATTAATTTGGGTCGGTTGAAAGTCTTGAACATCATGCCCAAACGCAGACCCTCGGTGATTAGCCAGCCCTTCCAGATCAATATGATATTGTGTTTTCTGTAATACGTGCGTTTTTCCTGCTCCTGTATAGCCACTGAGTATAACAAAAGGAATTTGTTGTAAGCTAACATCCATCTGTTGCAACAAATAGGTCCGCATAGCTTTATAACCACCGCTTATAAGGGGGTAGTTAACCCCCTGCTCTTTCAACCAGGATTGTGTAGTGCGTGAACGTAAGCCACCACGAAAACAATAGAGATAACCTTGGGGATGTTTTGTTATAAACTGCTGCCACTGCGTCATTCGTTGTTGTCTAATTTCGGGAATAGCTAACTTTAATCCTAAAGAAATGGCAGCATCCTGCCCTTCATCTTTATAACGAGTACCAACAACTTCTCGCTGATGATTATTTAAAAGAGGAATATTCTGACTATTGGGAAAAGCACCTTTATCAAATTCAATAGGTGCTCTAACATCCATGATCGGAGTGTCCTGTAAAAAAAGGCTTTGATAGTCGTCCGTATCTTGTCTTATCATTTTTTCCTTATTATTGGGGATTTCTTTGCCTAATATAAATCCAATTCTTTCAGAAAACTTGAATTAAACTAAATATACTTCTTATCTTTATTTAGTTATTAACCCTTAATATTATAATTTACAATAACTTAGAATTATTAATTTTACTAATTACCTACAAACCAAGATTTCATTAATAACCTGCACTCCCGATCTTTTTTTATATAAATTTTTTTTCAACGAAAATAAAATCATATTTTAGGCTTTTAAAAAAAAAATTTAAATGTATGAGAACCTCTAATGTTTAAAAAAATAGACACAATATCAACCATCTTTGTTTCTTTAAGTAATAAGTATGCTCATGAAGAAATATAATCCAAACAATTTCAAGAAATAAAATGATTGCTTTAATTTACTTAATGCTGATGCATTAATAGTCATATATTAAGTTGCTCGTTTTATTGCTTTATCAAGCTTTCGATATTGTCCTGCATCTAACCATCTTTCACACCAGACATTAAGTGCAATCGCACTTCCATTCATTAGAAGAAACTCTCGCTTTGCCAGGCCAGGTTGAGCTTTTGGCCACCACGATTTTAAGTTAAATTGTTTTTGTAAATAATCACTCGCTTGTTGAAGATTACTCTCCGTTACGCTCATATTGTTTATTCTCATCACAGAACCCAACTACAATTGATTTGATTTAATAACTATAAACTATTCTTTATCGCTTGCTTTGTCAATCCACAGAAAATACCTACAGAGTCAAATCAACTAATCCATACCAATCAATTGAAGGTTTTTTCTGAACTTGATCGGCATAATCAGGAAACAGGTCATCAAGAATATACTGTAATCCATAAAAATCCTGATCATTAAATTCTTGATCAATCTGTTCGAATAAATCATTTATATCTCTAATTGTATTCATCATTTCAACCTTATATAGTTTATTAAGTTGACTTCATTTTGCCTGTTAGAATCAATAATTTCTGTTAGTTATTCACAGTTGTATTGTGAACAATTAACGTTTTCTGAGTCGATTATCAAGAATCATTGCTCCAGAAGCTTTAGTAATACTAGTTAGACATAAAATTATGCATTTAGCATATCAATTAGAGCTGTAAGTATAGCTAGTCACACTCATCTGCGGTATTTTTCGCGCTATATGTCACATCTAAAATACTTACTATTTATCAAAGATAGCATTATTTTTTCGTTTCCCTACCCCCCCCACTACCTGATTTATACGAATAAGAACTAGAAGATATTTTGGTGATTTCTTTTAGTACTGAAGCCGCAATTATTCTATCAATTTCGGGAGTAAAGTGACCATCAGTAATAAAATTTGTTAATGTGGTTGCAGGAAATTCATTATGTGTACTATAAAAAGGAATGTTTTTTTCATCTAAAACAGGTTGTAGCATTGAAAACAAATGATCATTAAAGCCACGATCATTAAATAAAACCACAAATGGAATAGCACCATCACTACGAACTTGTTTTGCAAAATTTAGAACAAGAGCCCCACTTAGGTCAATTAATCTATCTGTATTTTTATATCCATTTTTGTCATGATACTGCTGAAGTACCATTGAAGCATGTTTTTGCCCCCATGCCCGTTTTAATAATTTAGTGTAAATTGATTTATCTGTAAAATTACTTAAGAAAAGCACTGAATCATAATATGAATCCTCTTTTTCTAAAGTTTTTTTAATATAATTCCAACTACTTTCATTATTCATTATTTTCCGAAGCTCTGATAAAGAATTAACTTTTATTTGTTTTTTTACCAAATTATTTTTTGAGTCAAAATGATACCTAGGGTAAAAATGAGGCAATGGACTTTCAAAATTTGCAGTCATATGTGAAAGTGAATTTATCTTGGGTACACTTGAGGCAAGAATTCCTAATATGACAATATCGCCCTTATTATGAGGTCGGTGCTGCTGATAATAATTATATGAATGATTGAGAGGAGCTGATGGCCCAGCAAACATTTTTACATCTAGTGTTTGATCTAGTTCTGCTATTATTTTACCTATATGATTACTAAACGACATGCCATAAATAACGACCCTCTTCTTGTGATTTTCTTTTATCTTTGGCTTATTATCATCGACTAATGGGGTAAACCAAAGCACTTTGGAGATACTTGCAGCCTCACTATCATCCTTCCCCACAAGACGAAATATTTTACTTTCAATTGATCTCCCATAATCAAAATATTGAGATAAAGAACTACTCGGTAAATTATTTTTTGGTAGCTCTACTAAATAATTGATTGATAAATCGATACAAATAACTGACAAGAGAGACCATAATATGAGTTTAACCATACTTATTTACCCTCAAAACTGAAAATAGATAAACTGAGTAGGCTCATTACTCAACCCCATTGCAATACAAAGTAATATAAAAGCTACTGCCCCACCTAAAATAGGTTTTATAAGGGCTCTATAAAATAAAATATTTTGAGTTTTATATTCAATAATTTCATAAAGTATGAGTAATGGTAATGATATAAAAACAACTAAAGGGGGGCGTTTAATATTCAATGAAAAATCAGTCCATCCTGTTAATAAAATCGAAGTAAAGTCTGTTATCTGGGAAAAGGAGGTAGACCTAAAAAGTAACCAGCCATAACATGTTACTAAAAAAAATAAAACGATTGTCAAGGTAGACCTAAAAACAGATATTTTTTTATCCTCATCTTTTCCACTATAAAAATATCTATGAATTGAAAGAATACACCCTTGATATGCACCCCATAAAACATAATTCCAAGCCGCTCCATGCCATAAACCACCCAATAACATTGTCGTCATTAAATTACGGTAAGTATTTAAACCTCCTCCCCTATTACCTCCTAGAGGAATATATAAATAATCCCTTAACCAAGAAGAGAGACTGATATGCCAGCGTTGCCAAAATTCACTTGGGTTTTTAGAGAAATAGGGTAAATTAAAATTACGCATTAATTCAATACCCATTAATTTTGAAGTACCTCGTGCTATATCAGAATATGCAGAAAAATCACAGTATATTTGTATTGCAAAAAATAAAGTTGCAAAAATAACATCTAGACTACTTACATTCCCTGTTGTGTTATAAATAGAATTTACAGAACCGGCCACACCATCTGCAATTGCAATTTTTTTAAATAACCCCCAGAAAATTAAAAAAACCCCGCGTGAAACCTGCTCATAACTAACTGTTCTTCTATTTAAAATTCTTGGTAATAAGTTGCTCGCTCGCTCTATAGGTCCAGCAACTAACTGAGGAAAATAAGCGACAAACAAAGCAAAATCTAAAAAATGATCTGTAGACTCAATTTTTTTACGGTATATATCCAGGCTATAACTCATTGTTTGAAAGGTATAAAAAGAAATACCCACAGGTAAAATTATATTCAAGTGAAATAATTCAATGTTACCTCCAAAACTACTTATCAGATTCTCAGCGCTATTGATAAAAAAGTCAAAATATTTAAAAAAAGCAAGGATGCTCAAATTAGCACTAACACTGATTGCTAAATAAATTTTCTTTTTAACTTTTGTCTCTTGCTGAGAAAGAATCGATCTCAATAACAAAATACCTAAGCACCAACCAAATAATAAGTATATTACTAGCTGAACTCCAAAGTTATTAATTGAAAAACTTGAAAAATAAGAGCTGTTTTCACTAAACAGCTTGACCGGAGAGGGCCAAATGATGATTAAAAAGACTATAGCTGAAATAAAAACCCAAGCAGTCGATTTATAAAATTGCTCTTTATCTATTCTACCCTTATCAATCAAAAGGCCAATTAAAAAATCAATACTGGTAGATAAGACTATTAAAAATAGAAAACGTATATCCCAAAGCCCATAAAAATAATAACTCGCAACTAAAAGAAATCTATTTTGAAATTCATGAGACGAAAGCCAATATACACATAGAACTATAGGTAAAAAGAAAAAAAATTCTATAGAATTAAATAACACAACGACACTTTTTTAACCCACCTAAATGGACAGGAGATTGAGGAAAAAGGAAAAGCTGATTCAAATTCGAATATTATAACTAAATAATCTACAAACCGAATAATCTTCAAACTAAATGAATGTGTTGAACCATATTATTGAAAGTTTTATGAAGATATAGTAATTAAGAAATTATATTAGTTCTAAGTCAATCTTATCATTTGCCAAAATATTTTTTCTAATTTCTTCATAAGCCTTACCTTTTCGCCCATCAAGAGGTGTAATACCCCCAATTTTTTTCTCTTTAATAACTTCAATTACCGTTTGTAGGGATACTATTTTTTCATCTTCTGCAAATGCAAATAATAAAGATAAATCACATATGTTATTAATTATCCTAGGCACACCAGTAGTAAAATAATAAATTGCAGAACAAGCAGATGGAGTAAATAGTTGAGTGCTTCCCCCTGCAATCAATAGTCGATAATAAATATACTTTTTTGTTTCTTGAAAATTCAATGGCGATAAATTAAACCCAACTGAAACACGTTGAGCAAATTGTATTAATTCAGGGGCTTGTAATTTAGTAAGTAATTCAGGTTGACCAACTAACACTATTTGTAATACAGCATCCTGACCAACATTAATATTAGATAACAAACGAAGCTCCTCTAAAGTTTGTAACTCCATATTTTGGGCTTCATCAACAATTAAGATTACTCGCCTTTGTTTCGCCCATTCCATCTGTATGAATTCCACAAACTTTTGATATCGTTCAGCTTTATTGCGGGCATCATGCTCTATATTAAATGCAGAAAGAACCCAAGTTAACAAATCTCCAAAGGCAGTGTGAGTATTAGAAATTAGTCCAGCTATACTTTCTTCATCTATCGTATTTAGTATATGTCGTACTAAAGTTGTTTTTCCTGCGCCAATTGCCCCTGTAATAACTGTAAACCCAGCTTGACTCATTAAACCGTATTTTAATACCGTCAGTGCCTTCTTATGATTAGGACTCAAATATAAGAATTCAGGATCAGGTGTTAATGAAAAAGGCTTTTTAACCAGCCCAAAAAAACTTGTGTACATAATTCATTATTTAGTATTGGCTTCTCAAAACAATATTACAATTGTATATAATTCAATGCCAGATTAATGGTGGCTCAATAATACCCCTAGTTTTTATAAAATAAAAACACACCCATTAAGGCAGCCTTTGAAATTTACTGAGTAACGATCACAAACCTTTTTAGTTTTAATAATAACTCTGATGATCGGGTGGGTTCTCACTTTTATTTAATACAGTACCTAAAAGATTAGTTCCAGATAACATATGAAGTGATTTTTTAACTTCTAGCTCATTATTTCCGCCTTCTTCTACGACTAATAATGCAGAATCATAATAATTCATACTAGCTAAAACATCATCAGCAGCAAGAACTGGAGGCATATCAAAAATTATGATTCGAGACTCATAACGATTACTTATTTCAGTAATAAGCTTCTTCATTTTAAGACCAGAAATCAATTCTGACGATCCAACTGCTTCACCACGACCAGGAAGAACAACTAAGCGCTCTATTCCCTCAGGATTAATTAAAACATCAGTCAGGGGGATATCCGATAGAAGATAATCTCTTAACCCTGCTTTAATTTGAAGATCAAAATACCAATGTACTTTCGGGTATTTAAGATCCATATCAACCAATAAGATAGTTTGATTTACTTCCATTGCCATTGCTATTGCAAGATTAACGGCTACCATTGTCTTGCCAGCCCCTTGAGTTGCTCCAGTAACAGCTATACTTTTCCAATTATTTTCACGAAGCTGTTTCAATATCTTTGTTCGTAACATTTTAAAAACTGATGCTTCTGGGGAATATTTCTGTTGCGCAACAACTCTACGTTGAATCAATTCTTTTTGATTTAACTTTAAGGTTTGAGTCTCTGTGTACGTGATCTTTTCTACTTGGTGCAACTCATCATTAATAGGATTTGTTTTTTTAAACCCAACCCCGGTATTAAGCTGGGCTTTTTCCATTGCTTTTTCAATTCGATCCATAACATCTCCAATTAACAATCATTTCATTCTGAACTTTACTATTAAGAATACACCAGGAAAAATACACTTCGACTCATATATGAACAACTAATCTATTAATATTGATTATAAAAATATTATTACTTCAATATAGCTTATTTTAATAAAAACAAAAGAGTCTTTATCTTATTGTTCTTTTTTTAATACGTAAAATAATAAAAGTCATCAGCCTCCATCTTTAAAACAACATCATCATCTCAATTTTATGTAATATTTTATACCACAATAAATCTAAACTCATATATAGAAAATGAATCGCCAAGACCATACTTAAAATTATTCCACCAACTATAAAAGAAAAATTAATTATATTTTTCCGCGTTTTAGCTAAGTCCTCATCAGTTATAATATAAGGTATTACTACTAAAGGTTCAAACCCTGTAATCTTTGTCAAAGATTTTTGCCCTCTAATACTTCCATCCATGCTTTCTACTAGATAACCTGTACCTAATCCTGCAAAAATTGAAAACAGTAAACCCATAAAAATTATTTTGAATCGATTAGGCTTTTCTGGTTTTGTTGGGACACGTGGTGGTTCTAATATTGAAAACTTTTCCGCCTTTTGTTCCTCCTCAAGAGTTAATGCTAATTTAGCATCCATAAGCTTACCTTTTAGTTCATCATATTTTTTTTTATTTCCGTCTAAATCTCTCAGTAAATCATTATATCCGCGTTCTACTTGATGCGTTTGAGATACGTTCACCTCAAGTTTTTGTAAAGCTTCATTTAAATGAAGCCTTCTCTGATTTAGATTTTTTAGCTCTATACCAGCAACACTAAGCTCGCTTTTTAACTGCAAAAAAATTGGATTACCATTGCTTCTGTTTAAGTTATTTGCACCGTTGTTGTTATTTTCATCATAATTCTCAATTTTTCGACCTAATGCTTTCACATCTGGATGTGATTTTGAGTATTTGTTTAGTAATCTTGAATATTTAGCCTTTAATGCTGGTAAAGAAAGAACTGTATCCTGTTGGTTTTGTTCAGAAGGGGCGTTAGTCATTGCCATTTGTGAACGAATATTAGATTGTCTTTCTTTTAACATATTTTCCTGTAATCTTATTTGTTGCAATTCAGCTTCAATTCGTGAAATTGATGACATACTTACTGGAAGCAATTCAGGAAGGCTTTGACTATAATTATCTTTATATTCAGCAATCTTATTTTCAATTATTTGTATTTTTTTTCTATATTTTTTTGACTCTGCACTCAAAAATTTAGTTGTTTCCTTTGCCCGTTCAGTTCTT
>JAKIVF010000048.1 GCA_021647145.1 Methylococcaceae bacterium
CTTTTAAGTTCAGCACTGTAGGTGGTTCTTTTTTTGCTCATTTTTCCGCTCCAGTTTTTTAGAAATAGTAACTAAATTGGAATAAGATGTCTTGGTTTTGTTGCCTGAATTTGTTGGGGTATTATAAATCTACAAACATTTGATTAATAATCTTTTATTTTCCTAAACGCTCAGAAATACGCTGATACGCCTCTTTAAGTTCATCACCAATAACTTTTGTGGCCTGAATTAATTCAGCACTAGCTTCCTTGGTGTCATCAGAAATGACGTCTAAAGAATCAACAAATTTTCCCCAGCTTGTTTCTGCTTCTTGCCATTCTTCTTTTGCCTCCATGCTAGCAAGATGCAGTTGCAATTGAATTTCATCACGCTGTTGATTTAATTTATCAGTTAGCTCATCAAATTCTTTTTTTAAATTCATTTTTCTCTCCTAAACAATAATAAAGTACTTACACAAAACATCCGACCATCTAGAATGACTAATTTAATCTACTGAATAGTAATAGATTAATTACCTTCTATTAGCTTACTCTTATTGACAGAAAATCAAAACTAAAATTCATTATTATTAACAAGGTAATAGATTTGTAGATAAGGAACGTACAAAAAAAAACTTGAGCACTCTGACTTGTCTTTTTGTCCTCTATCCAAACGATCTAAATCGTCATTTAGAACAGCTATTCTCCTCTTAAGGTCGTTTGGACTGAAACAAAATTCTGCGTCAAAATATTCAAGTTATTCTACGCTCGTTCCTAAGTTAGATTTTGTAGGAGAAAAAGATAAGATATGCCTATTAATAGAACTTATTTGATCACGAAAAAGCATTGCTTCTACCTTTTTACTTGTTTAGAATTAAGATTATCTAAAATCAGATTACATCAAATTAAGGGATCCTGTTATGACATCGACTAAACCTTTAGAGTTCGGGGGGCACGCACTTGTTTGGTCTGGTGACTGGACCCCAGAAGGAGCACGAAAAGCAATTAGTGGGGCTGCTCGCGCAGGGTATGACTACATAGAAATCGCCCTATTAGACCCATGGAAGGTTGATATTGATTTGACTAAAGACCTACTCCAGGAATTTAATCTGCGTGCTCATGCATCTCTTGGCTTATCTGCCAGCACCGATGTGACCAGTACTGACTCCTCTATTATCGCCAAAGGAGATGAACTGCTTCATAAAGCTACCGATGTACTTGCTGCCATTGGTGGTAAAGAACTCTGTGGTGTTATTTATTGTGCTTTGGGGAAATATCCAGGTCCTGCATCTAAGAAGAATAGAAATAACTCTATTGCAGCAATGCAACGTTTAGCTGATTATGCAGCGGATAAAGACATTAATATTAATCTTGAAGTGGTTAATAGATATGAAACCAATATCATTAATACGGGACTTGAAGGTTTAGATTTTCTTGATGAAGTTAATCGTCCCAATGCTTATTTGCATTTGGATACTTATCATATGAATATTGAAGAAGATAATATGGAAAAATCAGTTCTGGAAGCAAAGGATCGGCTAGGTTATGTTCATATAGGTGAAAGCCATCGTGGTTATCTTGGTACAGGCAATGTTGATTTTGATAGTTTTTTTAAAGCACTTAAAAGAATCAGTTTTCAAGGTCCAATAACATTTGAGTCTTTTTCCTCAGAAGTTGTTGATAAAAACCTTTCAAATACACTCTGTGTCTGGCGTAATCTTTGGGATGATTCTGATGATTTAGCTAAAAAAGCCCTCCAGTTTATGAAGCAACGATATTGACTTGTTAATATATTATTGTTTATTTTGACTTGGAAATCGTTGCATATCAACAAGATGAGCAGCTAAATTATAACCTTGATAGATCTGGAGTCTTATGTGTCTTTTTTAATAACTCGACTCTGAGTGTTCTATGCTGATATTGAATAAATCCGGAAATATTTAGAATATCACCTGATATGTTTCAGGCTGACCTTTTAAAAAACCATGGTACATCGTTGTAAAACCAGACAAATACAAACAATAGAAGCAGGTTTTGATGCCGGTATTGCTTCTGGACTGGGTATTCCTACAATCATTCTTGACAATGCTGAAATGCCTAATCAAATTGTAGAAATTTTGAAATATATCTCACAATCCTAACTAGTTTTGGATCACATTCACATTTTAATTGAATGCTTGTGTAAATTCCTTTCTATATAATCTATAGTAGTAAATAAGACATTTTAGTTTTTTTAATTAAGGAGACTTAAATATGATTACCAATACCACATCAAATGCAGCTAATTTAATTACTAATGCTCAATATAAAGCATCAACTGCTGCACAAGAGATTGCCAAACTACCTGTGGCAAAAAATGAAGTTGGGAGTATAGAGTTTAATTCCAGCAATTTAATCAAGCCTGTTCTCAGCTTAAAAGAAGCTGAATTTGAAACATCTGCCGCTGCAAAACTTTTAGAAACTGAAAAAGTGGTTCAAAGTTCACTTTTTGATGCAATGGCTTAAAAATTATATCTTTCAGAACTATCTCTAGTGGATTGTCATAGAGAGGCTAACCTATCTATGAATTCTTAACAAATAGCATTGATTTAAAGACTAACACTGACATCAAAATAATCTAATTTCTTTATTTTATTAGCAAATTTTTCCATTTGTTTGTCATCTAATTTTTTAATCTCACCTGCTTCTGGCTGAAATGATGGTCTAGCTAAGGTATATAACATAATTTTTTTTATAGCTATTGACTCCTCCTTAATACTTTTTAATAATTCAATATAGGCTTCTCGTTCACGTTTTGCCTTATCTTCATCTAAATAATCCATCATACAAGTCTGTATACTTGTCGCACATAAGCGAGTGGAAACCCTTAAATTATTCATCATTTTTTCAGTTGTTAGCTTGCTATCATTAATTAATCTTCTTCCATTCTCTGTCGCACTGTCTAACTTGAACCATACTTCACCCTGATAATTATTTAATTTTTTTAGACTTGCCTGAACATCCAGCTGATTTATTAAGCTACCGTTACTTATTAATACGAAATGGCTTTTAGGAAGCACCCCCATTTCTAAAGCAATTTTTCCTACCAACTCAATGACTCTATCAAACCCTTTTAAACTGGTAGGCTCACCATTTCCAGAAATAGCGATATCTTTTATCACTCGTAGAGATTGTGAGACATTATATTTATCAAAAAAATCACCTTCCAACACCTGTCTAAGGAAAAACCTCAGCTCTCTCTCTAACAACTGAAAATCCATCTCTGGCGCAGCACCTCTAACCAAATCGGGTACCTGACAATATACACATCGCCAATTACAGGCATTATTAATATTCACATTAATACCAATTGATAAACCACCTGCTCTTCTTGAAATGACAGGATAAATGTACTTTAACCCAACATTATCTCTGTCGTGATTTATTGTTGTTAACTTTTGTTTCATGGCTATTAAGGATAATGCGTTTTCATGGTATTCTAACGGTTAACCCTATTTATTTATATTTATTTTGGAGAAATTAATGAGCGAAAGAATTATTATGCGTACTGGTGAATCATTGGTTGCTGGTGGACCCGCGGGTACTGCGGCTGAACCTGAAATTGTAATTGGCGAACTAGATGGGCCTGTTGGAACTGCAATTGCCACATTAACCGGCGATCAAGCAAGTGGGCATTCAAAAGTCTTTGCTATTTTAAATACGGATATTCAAGTACGCCCTGTGACTTTAATGGTTAGTAAAGTTACAGTTAAAAGCACACGTTATACCAATATCTTAATGGGGACTGTCCAGGCAGCTATTGCTAATGGAGTTTTAGACGCAGTTCGTGCTGGTGACATTCCAAAAGAAAAAGCTAATGATCTAGGTATTATCTGCTCTGTTTGGTTAAACCCAAGTGTTGCAACTGACGGTGAACTTGACCACCAGATTTTATTTGATATTCATCGTAAAGCAATGGCTCAAGCCATACATAAAGCAATGACTAATACGCCTGATATTGACTGGTTATTAGATAACCAAGAAAAGATTGTTCATAAATATTTTCAAATGGGATTAGACGGTAAGATTTAATTATCATTATCACAATCTGTCATAGCTTGGGTTGCCTCCTCTTTAACAACCCAACACCACTTTTATTAAAGATGTTGGGTTAACAATAGAGCTGTTAGCCCACACCTTATGGATTCCTCATTAATTACCAGTTATAACCTAAAGTTGCATAAATATTACGACCGGGTAATGCAACTCTACCATTAGCTCTATTATGGTTTGTATAGCCTCCTAGATGATCGAAGTGTTTACTGTCTAAAACATTTTCAATGCCTACTCCAATCACAACACCTGAATATGGCTCATACTTGCCTCTTAAGTTTAGTATTGAATAACCTTTAGTTTTTAGCTCATTATTATATCCTGCTACATCGCCTTGATCTGCATAGAAAACACCTTCAATTGCGCCCATCCAACCCGATTGCTCATAGGTTAATTGAATTCTTCCATTTAATGGGGCTATACGATATAAATCAGTATCACCCGTAGGTGCATTAACACGACGACCACGGACATAATTTAAACCTGCATCAAAACGTATATTATCAGTAAAAGTATACCCTGCTTCTAAATCTACACCATACAATTCTGCTGATATATTGCTCCATTGTAAATCAGCTCCTTTGGCAACTGCTTCAGCTGTTGCGATACCTTGAATATAATCATCTACATAATGATAGAAAAACCTCGGTGCAATATATGCATCCTCATTATGCCAATCAAAGCCTAAATCTAACTGGTACGCTGTTTCATGATCTAGATCTTGATTTCCAAGATATTTATTACCATCAGCATAACCACCGACAGCTCTGCTTCCAGTCCACAAGTACAACTCTTGATACGTTGGCGTACGGTTTTTTCTTGCTAAACCAATTTCTACATCTAATTCTGATGAAACGGTATACCGAAGTACGGCAGCTAAATCAACATCATTGAAATTTCTTTTTCTGTCAGAAGTATTAAAAGCAGCCGCATCAGCCATACGAGTTCCGCCATTAAAAGTAGTTACTTCTCCTGTATCCGACCACGTATGAACATATCTAGCACCTAATTCTAAGCTTAATTCTTCGGTTACATCTCCTGTCCATTCTGTAAAAACACTGTATCGATCCCGTTCAACTCTATTAAAGAAGTTTTCAGACATCATTCCATTCGGCATACCACTTGTTGCATCATGGTTAGACTGGTCACCATTAACACCCACTGTAAAAATTCCTGAAAATAATGGCATATCAAATGCTAAATCAATTCCACCCGCTTCAACTGTAGTCCTATTGAACATTTTCATTTTTGAGGTACGAAGAGTAAAGCTATCCATCAAGTGACGCATTTTTTGGTAAAAGAGATTTACCCTTAGCTCATAGCCATCACCCAAATCCCAAGTATAATTAGAATCATATAAGGCACCTTTTACGTAAATAATATCCATAGGTAAAGCTGGTGTTCCTGTATACCCTGTATTGTTATTACTATAATTAATACCGAATTCATGTCCACCCTGCTGAAACCCATATCCAGTAGTGAATGCTTCACGGTCGTACTGGCTATTGCCTTGCTTCTGGTTGTTTCTGATTTTATAATCTCGGCCTTGTTCTTTACTACCACTTAAATATAATTTATGATTTTTATTCGCAACCGCGCCCAAAAGTGAGCCAAAATGACCATCTTCTACTGAGCTATAGCCCATAGCAGCAGTACCACTAGTTTCGATACCATCACCCTCTGCAAAACGTCCTTTTTTAGATTCTGCATGCATTGACCCACCAAATGATTCAATACCACTACTAACGGGAGCGACTCCTCTATGTACAGTAAGTGTGCCTGTTAATGGAGCGGGGATATGACTCAATGGAGGATCCATACTATTTGGCCCTACTTCTTTCATATGAGCGCCATCAATAGAAATATTAATACGATTACCAAACATACCTCTATATGAGGCAATCCCAGTTAAAGGCCCATTTCGATTCACGTTTGCCCCAGGTACACGTTTTAATAGAGATGCGGTATCTTTTAAACCCGATGAATCCGGTGCGGTACCAAAAGTACCTGCTCGCATAGAACTCCCTTCAATAACAATAGTAGGTAGCTGTTCATGCTCTGCTATTGCCGTTACTGGAACGATTAATGTGCTTGCTATTGTAAAACCAATTTTTTTTTTCAAGTTAATTCTCTTTTCAGTTAATTCTACCAACCCAAGTTAACAAGCAACATTTATACCATGATATATTTATTTTACTAACAAATACTTAGCTTCCCAAAAATGACGAATTGCTATTAAACTATGTTATATAGCGTATTTTAATTATGCTATTTACCTCACTCTCGTATTTTTTAATATTTTTACCTATCCCATCTATTTCTATCTTCAGCCCATTATGATAATGTTTACACCCTATGGAATTTCATTTAGCTTTTAGCGCCTCTTATTTTACTGCCTTTGCTATGGGCTTATTTAGCAGCCTTCACTGTATTGGAATGTGTGGTTCTATCATTGGAACACTAACTCTGAGCCTCAAGCCAGACATTAGAAATAACAAAAAAACGTTATTTGGCTACGTTCTTAATTACAATCTTGGTCGTGTTTTTAGTTATACTCTTGCAGGTTTTCTCCTAGGATCAATAGAGGCCATTTTGACACTTCCCCTAGGGTTAGAACATGGACATAGAATTTTACAGTTATTGTCTGCAATAATTATGGTGAGTGCAGGTCTGTACATTGCAGGATGGTTTCCTCGTTTTGCATATATTGAAAAAGTAGGGGCGGGACTATGGAAGCAATTAGAACCTTATGGACGAAAGTTAATACCTGTAAAAACAAGACTCCATGCATTTTTTTTTGGTATGATCTGGGGCTGGCTACCTTGTGGTCTTGTTTATGCCGCGCTTGCTTTATCCGTAACAACGGGTGATATTCTAAGAAGCTCTTTAACAATGCTCGCATTTGGACTAGGGACTTTGCCATCTGTAATGGGAGTTGGTATAATGACGGATATATTAACCAAACTGTCTAAAATGCATCGCTTTAAACAAATTATTGGCATGCTTTTAGTTTTAGTTGCTTTAATTGCTGTATTCCCTGAGTTTTATCCTTTGCAATTACAACATTTTTAGCCTTTATATTTATAATCTAAGGTAGATTTTTATGGATTTTTTCAGTTCAAATATTGGCCACTCACCTGCTTTTGAGTCCATCATTCGTAGTGCTAAAATAGTAGCAACTACAGATGTAACTGTTTTAATTAAAGGCGAAACTGGTACAGGGAAAGAGGTTCTCGCTACCGCCATTCAAAATGATAGCTCTCGTTCAGACAAACCATTTATCACTTTAAACTGCGCTGCATTATCTGAAGGGCTAATTGAGTCTGAACTATTTGGCCATAAAAAAGGTTCCTTTACAGGGGCTATTTCTAACAAACAAGGGTTATTCCAAGCAGCTAATGGCGGCACTTTATTTTTAGATGAAATTAATTCACTACCGCTTGCCATTCAGACAAAGCTTCTACGTTTTTTAGAGTCTGGTGAGTGTTTAGGTGTGGGTGAAACAAAGCCATACAATGTTGATGTGCGAATTATTGCCGCAACAAATGCAGACCTTAATAAACAAATAGCTGACGGAGGGTTTCGACAGGATTTATTTTTCCGTTTGAACGTAATCCCTATTGAGCTACCTTCACTCAAGCAACGAACTGAAGATATTGAAATTTTAGTGAAACATTTTTTAACTCAATTTTCGTCAACTCATTCAATTATCTCACCCAAGTTCAGTAAACGTACTTTTAAAGTTTTACGTGGCTATCCATGGCCTGGAAATATTCGCGAGCTGCGTAACCTCTGTGAACGCCTATGCATACTTCTAGCAGGTCAAACTATTGAACCCGAAAATCTTCCCCATGAATTCAATAGTTGCATTTCTGCCCCTGATGACTCTGCTTTTATTCTCCCTGAAATCGGCATACACTTAGATGAATTAGAAGCTGACATGATTCATCAAGCCTTAGCCAGAACCAATGGAAATAGAAGTAAATCAGCCAGACTACTTGGTATATCACGAGATACCTTACTCTATCGCATTCAAAAGCATGGAATTGCGACACATTAAAATCACTCCTTATTCATAATACAAGCTCGGCTCTACTATCCCTCATCAGTTTTTTCAAATCTCTAACCGTCTGCTCTAGTCCAAAAAAGATAGACTGAGCAATAATTGAGTGCCCTATATTTAGCTCAACTATTTCAGCAATTCTACAAATCGGCTCTACATTGTGAATGGTTAAACCATGTCCTGCATTTACTTGTAGCCCAGCAGAAAATGCATATTCTGTTGCTTGTTGAATCCTCGCTAATTCAGCCTTTTGAATCTGACTGCTTCCTGCATTAGCATAACATCCTGTGTGTAATTCAATCACCGTTGCACCAGTAGTAACAGCTGCATCAATTTGTTTAAACTCGGGATCAATAAACAATGAAACCTCAATTCCTTTATCAATTAAAGTATGGCAGACTTTTTTCATTCGACCTGGACTACTAGCCACATCCAAACCTCCTTCCGTTGTCAGTTCTTCTCGTTTTTCAGGAACTAGACAACAAGCAACAGGTTTAACCTTACAAGCTAAAGCAACCATTTCATCAGCCACTGCCATTTCAAGATTAAGCCGAGTTTGAAGTGCTTCTTGTAACAAATAAATATCTCTATCCTGAATATGCCTACGATCTTCCCTTAAATGAGCAGTAATACCATCAGCCCCAGCTTGTTCTGCTATTAACGCTGCCTGAATTGGGTCTGGGTACTTCGTACCCCTAGCTTGTCGAAGAGTCGCAACATGATCAATATTAACCCCTAATAAAATAGTTTTTTTTTTCATAATTGTTTAATAATTTGAGCCAAAACTTTCCTACTTTTTAATTCTTTCCCTTTTAATTGAAAGTCGATTATGCGCCTCATTAATCGTTTTGATTCATATAAGGCAAGTTTATTTAAATCTCTTCTTTCATCCAAAGCAAGTAATGAATCTCCGCTAATATAGCCTTTTAAATGTTCAATCATACCAAGTTCAGGGCTAAACAAATACATTGCCTTTTTTTTTACTAGCATTGCTAGTTTTGCATCGTATTTTAACTGGACACCATAACCAAGACACTCAATCAGATTTAACTCAAAAAACCTTAATGTTTGTTCAACTTTTAAAGAAGAGTGACTCAATAGAATTAAACAACGTCGATATTCAGTAAAAACTTCTGGGTGAGGGTCATATTTGTGCAGAAAAAAAAAGACTAATTCATTAATATAAAAACCACAATACAAAGATAGTCCTTTTAAAGGATGATTTAATGAATCTAATTCTACATGGGTAAGTATTTTTAAGTCGTTCTTTCCAACATAAGAAAGTTTTAAAGAACTAAAAGGTAGTAGTAAACCAGCCCACTTAGATTTTTTCTTTCTAACACCCTTTGCAAGAATAGATACAATACCAAATTCTTTAGTAAGTACTTCAAAAATCAAACTTGTTTCACGATATTTTTTATGTCGTAAAATATATGCTGATTGTAATTGAACAACGGAGCCATTCATTACACTATATAACCAAGCAAAACTATCAAAGGAATTATATTAGAAATATAAATGTAATTATGAAATTAGAGTGTGTAGAAAAGCAGTTTTTTACGTATCCTTAAGACCTAAACTTTGAAGAGCACGTTCATTATTAGCCCAGCCTTTTTTTACTTTAACCCAAAGTTGTAAATACACCTTTTGGCTAATTAACTTTTCAATATCTACTCTAGCATCTGAACCAACCTTTTTTAGCATTTCTCCCTGCTTACCAATCACAATATTTTTCTGGCTACTCCGTTCTACCCAGATAACAGCATAAATCTTAGAGATATTTGCTAATTCTTCATATCGTTCAATCTCAACAGTCAAAGAATAAGGTAACTCATCTCCCAAACGTCTTGTTAGTTTTTCTCGAATAATCTCGGCTGCTAAAAACCGCTCAGGGCGATCAGTTATCTGGTCAACAGGATAGATCAAATCATTTTCTGGTAATAAATTAAACAGGACTTTTTCTAATTCATCTAAATTTGTTTTTTTTAAGGCTGAAATTGGAAGTATTTCTTGAAAGGGATATTTATTTTTTGCCTCATCAAAAAAAGTTAACAAAGCTTCTTTTTCTTTAACTTTATCGACTTTATTAACTGCCAGAACAACCGGCAGTCCTGCACGTTCAAGCTTTTTAAAAATCACATCATCGTATTCATGCCATGAAAGACCATCAATTAACCAGACAACGACATCCACACCAAACAGTACATTATCTGCTGTTTTATTTAGATATCGATTTAATGCCTTTTTTTCAACCTTATGCATTCCAGGGCTATCCATAAATATAATTTGCCCTGCTTCTTTTGTGTTGATACCAAGAATACGATGCCGAGTGGTTTGTGGTTTTCTTGAAGTGATACTTATCTTTTGACCTAACATATGATTCATCAATGTCGACTTACCAACATTAGGGCGACCAATTAAAGCAACATAACCACAATTCATTTATTTATCATTCTTCTTAATAATTTCTAACATTTTTTCAGCTGCAGACTGCTCTGCTCTTTTCCTAGAGACTCCTGCCCCAATACTCGTTTCATCTATCAAAACTGTTGTACATTTGACACTAAAAGTTTGTGCGTGAGCAGCACCTGTCATTTTGATTAGCTCATAAGCTGGTAATTCTTTTTTTCTGGATTGCATTAGTTCTTGTAATTGAGTTTTAGGATCTTTACTCCAGTTATTGAGGTCTAAGGCTGCAAGTTTACTGGAAAATAAATTTAACACCCAGTCTTCGCAAACTCTACTCCCCTGATCCTTGAGCAAAGCCCCCATAATGGCCTCTACTGCATCAGATAAGATTGAATCTCGCCTATAGCCACCACTTTTTAATTCCCCAGAGCCTAAAATCAGATAATCACCTAACTGATGCTCTCTGGCTAATTCAGCTAAAGAAGTTTGATTAACAAGGCTTGCTCTAAGTCTACTTAACTCACCCTCACTCGCCTTTGGAAACATCTCATAAAGTTTATGAGCGATAACAAAACCAAGAATCGAATCACCTAAATATTCAAGTCGCTCGTTATTATTGGCACCGGCACTACGATGAGTTAAAGCCATTTTGAACAACAAAGGTTGCTCAAAGGTTAAACCAAGTTTTTTAGCAAGGTCTTCTGGTTTTTTGATCACGTACCTTCGCCGGCCTCAAACGATTCATTAAATTCAACAAGCACGCTTAAATTACCTAAAATTTTCTCGACCCTTTCGTAATTAAGTTCAACGCTAATATAGTTGACTCTCTTAATAATATCAAAGTCATCTATTTTAATTTTATCGACATAATTCATATTTAATCGTTTAGCTAGTGACATTCTAACCTCATGCTTGCTCATATTTTCAACATTGCTCAGGTTTTTAACATCAGTAATCGCTGTAGTGATTTTGTTATGGTTTAAGTAGATAGGACCAATTTTAAAAGCTAAAAGGGTAAAAAAAGCGATTATTCCAAGAATTAACATAATACTAATAAATGTTAATCCTCTTTGTTTAGTTATTGAACGAGCCATTATATCTCCAAAGTAAAGTTATTCAATTACTTTGTAAGTTTAGACTATTTCAAGATAGTTCCAATTCGATCAAAGCCGATACCTTTATGCTCCCAGTCCCAACTCATCCAAATTAAAAATGCTTTTCCCACTAAATTTTCTTCTGGTACTGTCCCCCAGTATCGACTATCGTTACTATTATCACGATTATCACCCATAACAAAATAGTGACCTTCGGGTACAACAAAAATACCTTCTACAGAAGGAACGCCTTTCCTAATTAGAATACTATGCTCAACAGTCGAGAGATTTTCAGATATATGCTCGGCACCCATCATATTCATTCCCTCTCCTATCGCCTGATAAGCCCCCAACGAGACCTGTTTTGCCGGCTGTCCATTAATAAGTATTTTTTTCTGGTAATATGCAACTCTATCCCCTGGCACCCCAACCACTCGTTTTATATAATCAACTTCTGGTTTTTGGGGGAATCGAAAAACGACAATATCCCCTCTTTCTGGCTTATTAATTTCTATGATTTTATTATTTAATACAGGAAGCCGAATACCATAGGTAAATTTATTAACCAGAATAAAGTCACCAATCAATAAGGTTGGCATCATTGAACCCGAAGGAATTCGGAAAGGCTCTGCTATAAAAGAACGTAAAATCAGAACAATAAATACTATTGGAAAAAATGAGTGTGCATACTCTACAAGCAAAGGCTCTTTTTGCGAGGTCGGATCTATCTTGGACAGCTTTAAAAATAATAGATAGCCGCCCCAAATTATCCCAGTAACCAAGCTTGCAATAACTAGAAAAAATGAAAAATCGTAGTCCATATGAATCGTTAAATAATGATAAGGTTAAAAAAAGAATATTTTAAAGTGTGGAACACAATTATTCTTTATTTATTTGTAAAACAGCAAGAAAAGCTTCTTGAGGTATTTCTATACTACCTACTTGCTTCATTCGTTTTTTACCCGCTTTTTGTTTTTCTAACAGTTTTTTCTTTCGCGAAATATCACCACCATAGCATTTAGCCGTCACATTCTTTCTCATCGCTTTTACCGTTGATCTGGCAATAACCTTTGACCCTATTGCAGCCTGAATTGCAACTTCGTACATTTGTCTGGGAATCAATTCTTTCATTTTTTCAACCAGATCTCGCCCTCTACTCTGGCTAAGGTCTTTATGAACTATAACTGATAAAGCATCCACTTTATCACTATTAATTAAAACATCCAATTTAATCAATGCAGCCGGTTCAAAACGAATAAACTCATATTCAAAAGAAGCATAACCACGGCTGACAGATTTCAAACGATCAAAAAAATCAAGCACAACCTCACTCATTGGCAATTCATAGCTTAAAGAAACTTGTCTTCCTGCATATTGCATATTCTTTTGAACACCACGTTTTTCTACACAAAGATTTATAACACCGCCTAAGTATTCTTGCGGCACCAGAATATTCGCCAAGATGATAGGTTCTCTAACTTCCAAAATTGTCCCTGCATCAGGTAATTTTGCAGGGTTATCAACCATCAAAACCTCACCAGAATGAACTTCAACCTCGTAAACTACAGTTGGTGCGGTGGTAATCAAATCGATATTATATTCTCTTTCTAATCGCTCTTGAACTATTTCCATATGCAGCATACCCAAAAAACCACAACGAAAACCAAAACCCAGGGCTTGAGAGGTCTCTGGTTCAAAATATAGAGATGCATCATTTAGGCGAAGTTTATCTAACGCCTCCCTCATGTTCCCGTAATCATTAGAACTAACAGGATAAAGGCCTGCAAAAACTCTTGGCTGTATTTTCTCAAAACCTGCAAGCATTTCTTTTGCTGGTTTGTCTGCCGCGGTAATAGTGTCTCCTACTGGAGCGCCATATATATCCTTAATACCAGCAACAATAAAGCCCACCTCTCCCGCACTTAATACACCCGTTTCTTTTTGTTTCGGTGTGTAAACTCCGATTTTTTCTGCTAAATAAAATTTCCCGGTAGACATCACCATCAATTTTTGCTTTTTACGCAAACTGCCATTCACAATACGTACTAATGAAACCACACCTAAATAATTATCAAACCAAGAATCAATAATAAGTGCTTGTAATGGGCCATTCTCATCTCCAGTCGGTGGTGGAATTTTTTTCACTAATTGCTCTAATACCCCTTCTACACCAATTCCTGTCTTAGCACTAATTTTAAGTGCTTCATCCGCAGGAATACCGATAACATCTTCAATTTCAGCCATTACTCGCTCAGGCTCGGCCGAAGGAAGGTCAATTTTATTAAGTACTGGCACGACTTCAAGCCCTTGCTCTATTGCTGTGTAGCAATTTGCAACACTCTGTGCTTCTACTCCCTGTGCTGCATCAACAATCAATAATGCACCCTCACAAGCAGCAAGTGAACGAGAGACTTCATAAGAAAAATCCACATGTCCAGGGGTATCAATAAAATTTAATTGATAAGTTTCTCCATCATCCGCAGTATAATTAAGTGTGACACTTTGAGCCTTAATCGTAATTCCCCGCTCTCTTTCAATATCCATTGAATCAAGAACTTGAGCCTCCATTTCTCTTGCCGTCAACCCTCCGCAAATCTGGATAAATCTATCTGCAAGCGTTGATTTTCCATGATCTATATGCGCGATAATTGAAAAATTTCTTATTTTTTTTTGATCCACAGTTTATTTATTTATTTTTAAAGCCAAAAAAATGGGACTACCTCTGCGTTGAATTAAAACAGCGATTGACTGCCCCGTTGGAAGGTCCTTAACAATTTCATCAAAACTCGCCAAATCTCGAACAACACTATTCTTTATCCTTAAAATTAAATCGCCCTGCTGTATACCGACATCAAAAGCAGCCCCATTTTTAACCTTTTGGATTAATACTCCATTTTCAGGAATTCCTAATTTTTTTCGTAATGATGCAGATATATCAGAGGCAACAAGACCTAATCGATCAAATTTTTTATCAGATATAACATTGCTTACCAAAGTTTCTTTATTGGGTAATAAACCAATCGCTACTTTAACAGTTTTTTCTTCCCCTTCTCTAATTAGTTTGACATTTACTTTTTTATCTAAAATTGTCATACCTACTATGGGAGGTAATTTAGCAGATGTATCAATTCCGCGCCCATCAAACTCAATAATAACATCACCTATTTTCAAACCAGCCTTTGCTGAAGGACTGTCAGCAATAACTCTTGAGACCAATGCTCCATAAGGCCTATCCATATTAAATGATTCTGCTAATTCACGTGTGACATCTTGAATTTGCACGCCTAACCAACCCCGAGAAACACTGCCTTTGGTTTTAATTTGATCCACAACATTCATTGCAACATCAATAGGAATAGAAAAAGACAGCCCCATATAACCACCAGAACGACTATATATTTGTGAATTTACACCGATAACTTTACCTTCCATACTAAAAAGTGGCCCCCCAGAATTTCCAGGGTTAATTGCCACATCAGTTTGTATAAAAGGAACATAGTTTCCTCCTGGTAAACTTCTTCCCTTTGCACTGACAATACCCGCAGTAACTGATTGATCAAAACCAAAAGGTGTGCCTATGGCTAAGACCCATTCTCCCACTTGCAATTGATCTGGCGATCCAATTTCTACCACAGGTAGATTCTTTGCATCAATTTTTAACAATGCAATATCAGTGTTTTCATCAGAACCAATCAATTCAGCAACTAATTGCCGTCTGTCTTTTAGTTTTACAATAATTTCATCTGCTCCAACCACGACATGGTGATTGGTTAAAACATACCCGTCTTCAGAAACAATAAATCCTGAGCCTAATGATTTAGAGTCCCTTTCTCTTGGCTGCAACCCATTCCCCGGGTTATTTGGATTATTAAAAAAATGTTTAAATAATTCTTCCATTTCAGGAGGAATTCCTTCAGGATTCTCCTCCCCACCTCTTGACTTTCCTTGCATTAATTCCGGTGCTTTATGGGAAGTACTAATATTGACAACAGCTGCACCATTTTCTTTCACCATCTCAGTAAAATCAGGTAACTCTGCGTAACACGTCAAGTTAAAAAAAACTAAAATGATAAATGAACATACACTTCTAATGGGCATACAACCTCCAGGGTAGCACTCGGCTTTGAAAATAAAATTAAATTGGGGAACTTTTAATTAAGGCAGTTATAGAATATAAGAAACTAGGTATTTTCTAGTGAAACCGAATACCTTGCGCAACAAACTGAACTGTTTGTGCAGGCACTTCACCCATGACGGTTATTTGATAATTTTTAACCAAATGCGTAAAGGAATTAATTACACCTAACACTTGAAACCCTGTTGGAGCATAGTTTGTCTTTATCTCTTTATAAACTGAAATAGAGGAAAAACCATCACTTAATAATAAGTGATCAACTGATTGTTCAGATTTACCCATATTCATTCGAGTAAAAAAAGCAACTCTAAAACCTTCTGGTAAATTTTCTAAAATAATATCAGATTGTTCTATAGGAAAAAAATCAGATTGATGAATATGCTCCATCTTTATGTTTTCAAGCTCGGCTTCAACATTTATTAAACCTGCTGGCAGTCCAACCTGTATCTCCGTAAAAACAACTTGTTCTACTGCAACACCTGATAAATCGTAAATCTCCATCTTTAGCGGTAAAAAATATTGTGTATCCACCCATATTTTCCGGCTATATCGGTAATTATCTTTTGCTTCAATCGAAATAACCTGCACTGGATGCGTTGCAACTAATTCTTCCTTCCCTAAGGAAATATTATAGGTATCACTCAAAATAGAAAAGGATGCAGGCAGATTTAAAATAAAAGATTCACTAGAAGGGCGATGATTAACGATGATAGTTTGAGAGTCTTTAAGAAAACAACGGACTTTCCCAGAATCTCTAATGACATCCCTAATAGGTGAGTTTAAAGAAAGTAATCTTTCTTTCTCTTGACCATTATTGGATTGATGAAAATATTTCATCGAATCTAGCCTGCCATTTTTTACAATAGCAACGGTGCCCTGATAATTTAGGCTTTTCATTGCCTGACTCATTTTTTCAAGCCATTGTATTGCAGTGTATTCTGGTTCGTTAGCTAATGCATATGAAATAGAAACAGATAGAACAAGGAGCAATCGAGCTAGCACTATATTTATTCCTGACTAACGACGGAAGCGTATGGTTGAGCATTTACTGAATTATCATAAGCATAAGAATTATCGCTATGTGCTTGCAAATAGGCCTTCAAGCGTTCATGTTGTATTTTCTTATAATCACTTGCAAGCTGAAACTCAACATCTTCTTGTGTTGTGACTTTGTCAAGTTCAAGCGATTGTGTTTTAGCTTCAGTTGATTTAGCTGTAGTTGATTTAGTTGCAACAACTTGTTGTGGAACTACTGAAACGTCAGATGTAGCTAAAACATTTGGTGCTATATTATTTTCAAGGTTTAACTCACTATTTTGAGAAAATAAAATTACTGCTAAAACTGTACAGGCAGCCATAGCCACAGAGGTTTTTTGCCAAAGGCCAAACTGCCTTTTTTTTACTTTTTGTTTAGGCATAAAAAAATGAGGTTCCTGATCAATTTCTTGCTTAATCTTATCTAAAAAACCAGGCTTAACAGTAACAAATTCATCTTGCTTTAAAACATGCCTTACCGTTTGGTAACGAGTTAATTTATTGATTAACTCCGGGTCTTTACTCATTTTAAGTAACAACTTTTCTTCATCATAAGAGTTTAAGTCATTATCTAAAAACGAAGATATTTTTTGGTTTATTTCTGTATTCATTTATAACAGCCTTTAGTCGAGTAATGGACTTAACTTTTCATCAATTGCTTCACGAGCTCTAAATATACGAGACCGTACAGTTCCAACAGGACAATCCATCGTTTGAGCTATTTCTTCATAACTTAATCCTTCAAATTCTCTCAATATTATTGCAGTTTTCATATCCTCAGGTAGGTTTTCTATTACTAAATTAATAACATTAATAATTTCATCATTTAATAACAAATTTTCAGGGGTATCCATACCTTTTAGCTGAGTCGCATTTTCTACTTGCTCAGCATCTTGCACATCAACATGGTAATCTGAATATCGTCTACTTCTAGAAACCAGATAGTTCTTAGCAGTATTGATTGCAATTCGATACAACCAGGTATAAAAAGCACTTTCACCTCTAAAGTTTCCTAAGGCTCGGTAAGCCTTTATGAATGCTTCTTGTGCAACATCCTGAGCTTCACTAGGGTCTTTAATATAGCGATTAACTAATTGGATAATACGGTGCTGGTATTTAACGACTAGAAGATCAAAAGCGGACTTGTCTCCTTGCTGTACCCTCAGCACCAATTCTTTATCTAGTTCTGTGTTATTACCCGTTTGTTCTTTCACTACGTTAAGTTTATGATTGTGTGGACAGAATTAAATCATATAAGTTCTATGACATACAAAAAAAATGCGACCGTGTTAACATTAAATTTATAAAATTAACATGAATCCCATAAGATTTATCCAACTCAATCTTTTATTATACCTGAATGACTAAATTAAACGTATATGATGTTCTTGTTATTGGCAGTGGTGGTGCAGGTTTAAGTTTAGCATTAAGACTTGCTGATACAACTCAAGTTTTAGTTATTTCTAAAGTCGCCATAAGTTCAGGCAGCACCTATCATGCTCAGGGGGGTATTTCAGCCGTTCTTGACGCAAATGATTCAATAGAATCTCATATAAAAGATACATTAAAAGCAGGCGCAGGTTTATGTGATTTAGCCGCTGTACAACTCACTGTAGAACAAGGTGAAAAAAATATAGAATGGCTAAAACAACAAGGAGTTGATTTTACTAAAAAAAAAGAAAAAGATGGAAAAATTTCTCTACATTTAAATAGAGAAGGAGGACATTCCCATCGACGTATTGTCCATACAGCAGATGCTACCGGAAAAGCCGTCTCAAAATCGCTTGTACAAAGAGCACAAGAACACCCAAATATTACCCTGCTTGAAAATCACAATGCTGTTGATTTAATCATAAAAAACAAACACAAACAATCAGGTCAGTACGTTCAGGGCGCCTATGTTCTTGATATAGCCAGTAAAAAAGTAAAAACTATTTCAGCTAAAACTGTAATTTTAGCAACTGGGGGTGCCAGTCGAGTCTACTTATATTCAACCAACCCAGATGTTTCTACTGGTGATGGTATTGCCTTAGCTTGGCGTGCAGGCTGTAGAATTAGCAATATGGAATTCATGCAATTCCACCCAACCTGTTTGTTTCACCCAAAAGAACGTTCCTTTTTAATTAGTGAAGCGGTTAGAGGCGAAGGCGGAAAACTTCTTCTTCCCGATGGCACTGAATTTATGCATCATTATGATCCACAAAAAGAACTTGCACCTAGAGATATTGTTGCCAGGGCTATAGATAATGAAATAAAAAAACATGGTATTGACTGTGTTTATCTTGATATTAGCCATAAGCCAGCCGATTTTATCAAGCAACATTTCCCAACTATTTATAAGCAATGCCTTTCACTAGGTATAGATATTACCCAGCAACCTATTCCTGTTGTACCTGCTGCTCATTATACCTGTGGAGGTGTTATGACCGACTTAAATGCACGTACAGATATACTTGGCCTTTATGCTGTTGGCGAAGTTGCAAGCACAGGATTACATGGCGCAAATAGAATGGCTAGCAACTCCCTACTTGAATGTCTGGTTTTTGCAGAAAGAGCAGCAAATGATTTATCTAAAACATTATCCAATTTACCTGAACCAGAACTAGCCCCTGAATGGGATGAATCCAAAGTGAGTGATTCTGATGAAGAAGTCGTAGTCTCACATAACTGGGATGAATTGAGACACTTTATGTGGAATTACGTTGGCATTGTCCGAACAAACAAACGTTTAAACCGAGCCATGCATCGCATTGAAATTCTTAAACAAGAAATTGCTGAATATTACGGTAATTTTAGAGTAACCAGTGATTTACTTGAACTACGAAACCTCGTAATAGTAGCAGAACTCATTATTCGTAGCGCATTATTACGTAAGGAAAGCAGAGGGTTGCATTACACTCAGGATTACCCTGAAACGGATGATAGTAAAGCAGTAGAAAACACTATTTTATACCCCACTATAAAAAGGTGGGAGGAGGATAATAAAATACAGAACTAATTTTTTCATAATTTTAACTTTATAAATAATTTTCAGCCCCTTTTTACCTTAAAAAAATAAATGACTTGCAAAATGTCTTTAACAACTTTTATTCAAAAAGCAAAAAACAAAGAAACTCTACAATTTGATGAAACAATAACTATCATCACAAAAAACTATGACTATGAGCCCACTGAATTTTCCAATGGTTTGGGTATAGAAAAGATAATTAATGCTGCTGGCACAAATGAAGGTTCATGCAAAATTTTTTCTTTTGCTAAATTGAATCAATTTGACCAGTTACAAACACTTAATTTATTTGGGAATTTTTACCATAAGGACGTCTTGTCAGACCCTGATGGAACGAGCCACCAAAATATTAGAAATTTTATGCGCTTTGGATGGGAAGGAATTAGTTTTTCTCAGCAAGCGTTAACACTTAAAAAATAACCCTAAGTTAGACTGCCCCTCCTTGGTAGCTCAACAATAATCACACAAATAACCTAAGCGAACAATAGAGCCGTCACCCCATCTACAAAATAGTATTGCTTTATTAATCTTTCTTTTTACTATTGATTTTGTTTAATGGGGAGTTACTTGGATAAGGCACCTTCCCTGCCGGCACAACTTTAGAAGCATTTTCTATATGCAAATCCTGGTCATCAAAAAATATATGGGGATGAAAAGCCTCCAGCACTTTAGTTTTCTCTAATCCACCCAAAAAGAAAATCTCATCAACATAAACACCCCAGTGTCTAAGCGTTTTTATCACTCGCATTTCTGCTGGTGTATTTCTCGCTGTAACAATTGAAATACGCACCGGGGAATACTCAACACTAAAGGGAAGACGCTCTTGTAATCGTGATAATTTTTTTAACAGGTCAGCATAAGGCCCTTCCTCCATTGGCATATCCTGATGTTGATCTTTAATCGTATTAAAGCGATCAAGACCTTCCGCTTTATAAACAATCTCACTGCTTTCATCAAACAAGACCGCATCGCCATCAAAAGCTATTCTGACCTGCCCTTCGGGTATTTTTTTATGGTTTTTAGGCGGGTTTTTTAACACTGCTGCAGCACATGTCTTTCCGTCAATCACTTTTTGAGCATCAACAACCGTTGTGGTTAAAAACAAATCAACACCAAACGCTTCAAGATAACCAACAACCGATTCCCCACCTGTAAAAGCATGTCTAGATATTTTAAGCTGATTATTTCTAATATTTTGTAATACCCGTATACCGGTTTCGGGGCTATTTCTTGACATAACCACCACCTCAATCAATGGAGCCTCCCCTTCCGGTTGATATTTATTTAATTCTAACAACGCTTTAACCAAAGGCATTCCAGTTCCACCGTTAAGTGGCTCCCCTTCCCTCTCAAGCATATATTTACGGTACTCTGCGATGGCAGTATCTTTATCCGAGGTGTATTTTTCACGAAACACTTTATCAGCTTCTTTTAAATCAAACAAAGCAGTTGCAGAAATACCGATAACTAATGTTTCTTTTAAATATGCTGACATAAACCCGCTTACTTCCTTTTATTTTTAGTTAAAAGTTTATCTAAATGATTTGCAAAAGCCTGCCGATCATTTTGATTTAAGGCCGCCTGCCCCCCAGTATCAATTCCACTACCCCTTAAGGTATCCATAAAATCACGCATATTTAACCGTTCTTTTATATTTTCTACTGTATAAAGTTCACCTCGATGATTAAGAGCTACGCCACCTTTATCAATCACCTCTGCTGCTAAAGGAATATCACCAGTAATAACCAAATCGTCAGACTCAACCCTCGCAACAATTTCATTATCGGCCACATCAAACCCACGCGATACTTGTATAAATTTAATGTATCGCGAAGGTGGAGTACGAATAAACTGATTGGCAACAAAGATAGTATGTATCTCAGTCCGGTCAGCAGCTTTGCATAAAATATCTTTTATAACAACAGGACAAGCATCTGCATCCACCCATATTTTCATTTATTTATTATCCTTAAAAAACCTAAGTTATAACAAGAAACAATATAGTTATTGTTACAAAATTATTGCTTGAAATTGAAACTAAACTTTTGTTTTTTAAATAAAAGGCTAGCTTTCAGAGCAAAATACAAAACATCAACTATACTTCAAAAATATCACAAGCTCTAATTAAAACATCCGCATATATTTATACAAACATCTGGGCAAAGAAAATAAATCAAATATGAACTTTTCTGTAAAAGAAAATGCCAGTTTATTGGCTTTATTTTTAAGGTTGATAGATAGCATCATCATCATCACATCCGGTATGCTATGTTTTTATCTATTAGAACCCATCAAATATTTTCCTTCTTATACTGGCTATTTACCTGAAAAATATTTAACCGTTATTGTACTCGGTTTTATATTCAGTGCTTGGTGGTTTCCTGCTTTTAATTTATACCAGAGCTGGCGCGGGTCAAATATTTCTACAGAAATACGCGCACTATTATTAGGCTGGAGCTGCTCATTATTAGGAGTGCTTGCCTTTATATTTTTCACCAAAACAGCCACCGATTTTTCAAGGCATTGGTTATTCCTTTGGTTTGTCTCCTCTTTTATCCTACTAACTATCTTGCGAGTGACTTTACGTTGGTTATTAAAAAAAGTACGCAACAATGGATATAACTTACGATCGATAGTGTTAGTTGGGGGTGGAGATTTAAGTTTACAAGTGGCTAAAAAAATCCAAAAAGCATCTTGGCTAGGGCTAAAAATACAAGGTATTTTCACAGACACACCATCAAGAAATAAAGACCTACCTACTTTAGGCAATATCAATCAAGTGCTGGCTTACATTAATAAAAACGATATAGACCAAGTATGGATTACTTTACCCTTAAAAGAAATGGAGCAAATTGAACAACTCTGCAAGCAGTTACACTCAACTGTAGTTGATGTAAAGTTAGTTCCAGACATCGCCAGTTTACGCTTATTAAATTATTCCACTACGCAATTAGAGGGTATGCCAATCATCAATATGTCCGTCTCCCCTATGTCAAATACCAATCGTTTATTAAAATGGATAGAGGACAAAGTTTTATCACTCCTCATTTTACTGATAATAAGCCCTTTGCTTTGCATAATTGCCCTAGCTGTAAAATTAACATCACCTGGCCCTATTTTTTATAAACAAGAAAGAATAGGAAGCAACGGAAAAAAATTTCAAATGCTTAAATTTAGATCAATGCCAGTTGAGAGTGACGATAAACTAGAATGGGGACAAGCAAATAAAAAACAAAAAACTACCATTGGATCATTTTTAAGAAAAACCAGCCTAGATGAGTTACCCCAATTTATCAACGTATTAAAAGGAGATATGTCAATTGTTGGCCCGCGCCCGGAAAGAACCGTTTTTGTAAACAAATTTAAACATGAAATAGATAGTTATATGCAAAAACACCTTGTCCATGCAGGAATTACCGGATGGGCACAGGCAAATGGTTGGCGAGGTGACAGCTGTTTAAAAACACGCATAGATTATGACTTGTTTTATGTAGAAAACTGGTCTTTATTGTTTGATTTTAAAATTATCTGGATGACTTTGTTTAAAGGTTTTAATCATGGTGACAAGACCTAGCCAGTTTGTTTATATCTATACATAGTAGATTGATTTAAATATTATACATTTATTATCATTAAGTTAAATTTGCATTAAGATATGGAATTGATATAGCAGTTCGCAACCCATTTTCCTTGTAAGCTTAATACTCAATAGCAGTGACTCAGTGTAAATAAATTTTTTCTAGGGCAAAAAGCGTTGCCCACCTTAAAACATTATGGCAAAACAACAATTTCAATTCACAATAGAAGCAGGCAAAGCCGAACGTCATTACTGGATAGATCTTTGGCGCTATCGAGAATTATTTTACATTCTGGCATGGCGTGACATAGCGGTTCGATACAAACAAACTATCATTGGTGTTTTATGGGCAGTTATCCGCCCTCTATTAACCATGATAATTTTTGTTGTCGTCTTTGGAAAAATAGCAAAACTTCCCAGCGAAGGTGTTCCCTACCCTATTTTTGTGTTTGCCGCCATGTTGCCGTGGACTTTTTTTGCCACAGCATTTTCCGATGCGAGTAACAGCTTGATAGGCAATGCCAA
>JAKIVF010000195.1 GCA_021647145.1 Methylococcaceae bacterium
TGCTTTTTATCGCTCACGGTTGGGTTATCTAACAAACCATGATCAATATAATCTTTACCATTTTGCGCAACAATTTTAGGGTGCGCAGGCACGCCAATATTATGATATTCGTAATTTGAAAATGTTTCTTTTTCTGCCATTTCAGAGCGATGTAATTGATGACAGATATTACAATTCGTGAATTGCTGAGAAAAAAACAATAAACGCCCAAGCTCTTCTTTGTCCGTTAATTTATAGTCTCCACGAAGCGAACGATCATATTTACTATCAAAGGGTGCAAATAAATCTGTCTTTTCAAACGACGCGATTGCTTTCGTCATTGCTAGAAAAGCCTGATCTTTATTGTTAAAAATATCTGCGCCATAGAATTTTTTAAAAGCTGTAATATAGTTTTTATTTTCTTGTAATCGTTTCACAACAGCTGCTTTACTTAGTATTCCCATTTCAACAGGGTTTAACGGCGGGCCGCCGGCTTGGCCTTTGAGATCTTTTTCACGGCCATCTAAAAACTGTCCTCCAACATACACCCCATCTTTTCGCTTATGAAACAAAGGACTAAATTGAGCATAAGCCGCTGTTGGCGCATTGCGTCCACCAAAAGACTTACCATCATCACCTAGAGAAACCGCTTTACCCATGTCTGTTTCACGCGGATCCACAAATCCGAGTTCAGGGGCATGACAACCTGAACAGGCCTGGGTTCTATTCTTTGAAAGATTGACATCAAAAAAAAGGCGCTTACCCAGTGCTTCGACGGTTTGAATTTTTAACGTGGGATCATCGTTTTTTTTCTCACCTGCTAAGGCATTAGCCACAAAGCATAAAGAAACACTAAAGATAAAAATTGATTTCATAATCAATTGTAAGCTTGCAGAAAAAGCTGGTCAGATTTTTCTGCTTGTTCTTGTCTTGCATCAAGGGTTAATTGCTTCGCCTTTTTAAAATGATGCCCACTTAATAAATAATTGTGAATTGACATAAGTTCCTTTGGTTAATAAAAACAAGGGTTAAGTACTTAGAAAAAAGTAACCGTTCACCTCCTTCTTTGAAAAAGGGGGACTGAACGGTTACAGAAAGAAGGTAACTACTCACCCTATAAAAATTAACTATTGCTCTTAACTCATATCCCCAAGTGGGGAGGGAGCTTAAGAGTATAAGTTATGGGTGAGTAGTTACGAAAAAAATTAAATAAACGATTAAAGTCGAGTTTGAGACCTTAGTTTACAAATATAGTTCTATTTCTCTTTTCAATAATGCCACAATCAAAGACAAGGTTACTTCTAGGCTGTCGAAATATTACATTTAAATTTAAAATATCTATAATATTCAATTACTTGAAAAATACATTTCGATTTAAAATCAGTCTATACTCCCCGTTCAGCCCTTTAGTTTCTCTCATTTACTAAACAATCAATGACTTATAAAGATTGAGAAAGATTAACCTTGCCATAATAAAGTCATATTTCCCCTTTATTGTTATTAGCTTATGGATTATAGTTAATCCAAATTGAAATTATTTTTAGAGGGTAAAAGAATCCCTTAAAACAGAGAGAAGGAAGACTCAAATCCATGGTTCAACTATCAAAAATATTACACAGCCGTGATAACTGGAAACGAACAACAATAGAATGCCGTTACGAAATACGAGAATTTAAAAAAACTAAGCAGCGCCACCTGAAAAAAATAGCAGAGCTTAAACAAGAGAACCGTGAGTTGGAACAACAGGCACTTGAGATAAAAAAAACACGATTTTAACTTAAAGAGAGCATTAGATAATACAAAGCCCACCGCTCTTATTGAGGAAGAAAAGGGTTCTCAACTCATCGATATAAAGGATGCAGATCAAACGCGTGTTCTTTGTGTTTTACTGACATTGAATGCTGTTGTTTCTTATCGTAGCGTTCCACGCATTCTTGAGTTGTTTAAGTCAAAAACAAACTATGCAGTTGGCTGGGTTCCTCATTTCACCTCTGTTATCAACTGGAGTTTGCGCTTAGGATTAGGGCTTCTGACTCAAGTACAAACAGTCACTAAACCCTGGGTTGCCATTATTGACCACTCTATTGATATAGGGACAAAAAAAGCCTTGGTCGTTCTACGGGTTGAAGTGGATGCCTTATCAAAACGGGGGACAGCCATTCGGCTGGAAGACTGTGAGTGTATTGGCCTCACCGTATCCGACAAAGTCACTGGAGACAGTCTCTGTCCCGAGCTAGAAGATATTTTTAGTCGTGCGGGCAAGCCTGTTGCTATTATCAAAGATAGAGATGCCACACTTAACAAAGGTGTGCGACTATGGTCGGATCAACAAGAGAATCAGGTGCCCACTATTGATGATATAGGTCATACGATAGCCACCGCTCTTAAAGCCCAATTTGAGAAGCTGGATATTTATAAGCGATTTACTGCATTAGTCAGTCACGGTACGAAATGTTTGCGCCAAACAGAACTCGCCTTTCTCATGCCTCCAAAGTTACGTAGCAAAGGGCGCTTTCAGAGTATTGGAAAGTTGGGCGAATGGGCTGAAAAGATGTTATCTGTCTTTGCTGTCAAAGACCAAGCTGAAGAAGGTAGCCAACGGGCTAAGCTACGCAAGGCATTCCCACATTTCAGTCAATCAATAGACTTTATTGTACCGTTTGCAGCGACAACAAAAATCATTTCACAGGTCATGGGGATTCTTAAAAATAACGGGCTTGATAAAAAGACTTATCGCCAATGTTTTGAACTCTCAAGAAAACTGCCCAGAAACTCAAAAGTAAAAAAATGTTTACAAACCTGGTTAAAGAAGAATTTTACACTTCAAAAGAAACTGACTTCCCACCCTATGCTGGTCAGTAGCGATATTATCGAATCGCTTTTTGGAAACTTTAAGCATATTATTGAACGAAGTCCACAGGCAGATATGAACCGAACAGTACTTCTTATTCCAGCACTCTGTGGAAAGTTGACAGATACAATCGTGACACAGGCATTGAGAAAGACATCCCAAGCTGATATTGAAGCATGGGAGAAAAAACATATTCCTTACACTGTGCGAAAAAAACGGTATGCATTTTTCAGTGGCGATGATAGCCAAAACCTGGGGAAATCTAAAACAGCTTAAAAGTCGCTTTTCGACAGCCTAGGTTCTCCCTGTCTCCACCCAGATTAAGTGATCTTCAACCATGTCATAAACAACGGTCATATAATCATGCCCTTTCGCTCTTGCTACTTCATCCACACCAATCATCCTTAAATCTGTCAGTTTCTCTGGTTGAAGAGCTGGCAATGTTTCGTGTAAATAGGACTTGTCGATGTTCTTAGTGCTTTCCCAGCGCAACCCCATATGCCTAGATACGGCTTCAATACTCATGTGCCTACACAGTCCGCTAACCAACCGACAGAAGCGATGGGTAAAATACTTGCCTTTATCAACAAAAGAACAATGCTCCATCCTTCGTTCATTTTTACTGATGTATACTTGGGCTAATTCTATTTCTATCCAACAAGGCTGGCCGAAAATAGGCGTATCCCTCACTTGTCGTTTAACTAATCTGTTAATCCGTCCTTTGCGTCCTGTGACGGGGTCAATGACAGCTTTACGTTTATCTCGTCGGCATTGAATTAATACATTTCTTTCCTCATTATTAAATTCAATTTTATTGATTTTCTGACCTTTTAATGCCAAGATTCCAGCTGGGATGTTAAGACTCATTTATTCCGTTATTATAAAGTTGTAGGAAACTTTATATTTCAACTGGTTTATGAGTTTTTAGCACCCTTTTTTATACATCAAGCCGGAGAATAGCCTCATTTTGGGCTTAAATCAAAATTGGCGAAGGTATTGTTA
>JAKIVF010000049.1 GCA_021647145.1 Methylococcaceae bacterium
TTTCTAATTGTTGATTTTTTGATTGAGTAATCCATCGTTGTAAAGCTGAACGACTGACACCTAATGTTTCTGCCATTTCTACTAATGTAATTCCGGGTGAACGGCTTAGTGCTTTTTCTATGGCTTGTATTTTAAATCCTTCGATAAATTTTTGACTCATTTTTTTTGCCTCTAAAAGTTAAAATTAGAGGCGACAACTATCCTGACACAGGGGGACTGTGATGCAGGGAAGATCAATTATGGTAATGTATTAGGGGTGGGTGGATGCATGAATAAGCCTGTACTCGGAAACTAGCCTGAAAAACGCCGCTACCGTCAGTATTTTTTGACCAGGCGGTATATGTTGTAACTTGTTTCATAACGTGGCAATCGGTGTAGCCCAAATGTTTTTATGACTTGTTCTGGAGGTGCTGTTTGGTTGAATCGACCGCACATATTTGCCTTAGAAATAGTTCACTTTTATCCATTGTAATAGATAAGAATAAAAAGGTTTTAATTGTTTAATTATGATTACCGTACACTTATCTGTTATTATCTTTTATTCTTTTTTAGTCACGGTTTTTTAGTTATGTCCACTGATCAAAAAAACACACGCGGTGGTATTCGTCCTGGTGCTGGTCGCAAAAAAGGCTCATCGGTCTATGGTGAAAGCACTCAGGCAATTCGCGTTCCTGAAAGTATGGTACCTGAAGTTAAATCAATGTTGTTACATCGGCAACAGCAATTTTTACAATCAAGGGTAGTCAGACCTATTGATACAGAGGCTATTCGCCCTGCAGATTTATCTGCGTTTTTCCCTGCTATAAATGTCAGTAAAATTGAAGTGCCTTTGTTTTCCAGTAAAGTAGCAGCGGGGTTTCCTTCTCCTGCAGATGATTATATTGAAAAAACCCTAGATTTAAATGATTTACTGATTCAAAAACCAGCGGCTACTTTCTTTGTCAGGGCTGAGGGTGAATCCATGTTGGGTGCGGGGATTCATCCTAATGATATTCTGGTTGTTGACCGTTCGATTAAGCCCGTTATTGGTAAAATTGTTATCTGTGCATTGCATGGCGAATTAACGGTTAAGCGTCTTAAAAGTGTGGGTGATGAAATAACCTTAGGTGCTGAAAATCCTGCTTACGCTGATATTACTGTGAAGGAAGAGGCTGATTTTGTCATTTGGGGCGTAGTTACTAATGTTATTCATCCTGTTTAAGTTCGGCAACTATTGACTGTTTCATCTCAATGCCTGAATGCACACAACCTTTAATTGCGCTGGTGGATTGCAATAACTTTTATGTTAGCTGCGAACGTGTATTTCGTCCTGATCTTGTCAATAAGCCTATTGCTGTTCTCAGTAATAATGATGGCTGTATTGTCTCCCGCAGTCAGGAAGTAAAAGATCTGGGTATAAAAATGGCGGTACCCGTCCATCAAATTCAACATTTGATTAATCGCCACCAAATTCAGTTATTTTCATCTAATTACACTTTGTATGCGGATATGTCTAATCGTGTAATGCAATGTTTAGATGCCTATGCACCGCTTGTGGAGGTGTATTCTATTGACGAGTCTTTTCTCGATTTAACGGAAGTTTGCCAACAGGATTCTATTGCTTATGGGCAGACTATCAAAGAATCCATTGTGCGTATGACGGGGATTCCTGTCTGCGTAGGCATGGGGCCAACTAAAACCTTAGCTAAGCTAGCTAATTATGCTGCCAAGAAATGGAAAAAAACGGCCGGTGTAGTGGATTTATCTGATCCTATCCGCAGAGATAAATTAATGCGCTTAGTCCCCGTCAATGAAGTTTGGGGCATTGGTTGCCAAACAACAAAACGTCTTGCCTTGATGAAAATTAATACGGCTTATGATTTAGCGATGCAGCCCGCTGAAGCAATACAGGCTCAATTTAATATTGTAGTGGCACGGACGGTAATGGAATTGAATGGCACTACCTGTTTATCATTAGACGATGTTACCCCCGATAAACAGCAAATTGTTTGCTCTCGAAGTTTTAAACGGCGATTAACAGCGTATCATGAATTAGCTGGAGCCTTGGCCAGCTTTTGTAGCCGTGCCACTGAAAAATTGCGTAAACAACACTCTGTCACAGGTTCTATTACTGTTTTTATTAGAACCAACCCTTATAACCCAAATGAACCGCAATACCAGCGTTCTATTCATACCTTACTTCATCAGTCTACCAGTGATAGCAGACAGATTATTACTATTGCCAAACGCTTGCTAAAAGATATTTATAAAGTCGGTTATCGCTATCAGAAATGTGGTGTGCAATTAGGACATATTAAAGCTGCCTCCTTACCTAGCCAAATTGATTTGTTTGATTTCACTGAGCACAATGACAGGAATACAAGTGATGAACTGATGGCAACTATTGATAAGATCAACCACCGTTTTCCCAAGGGCATTACCTTGAGTACTACTGGTACTAATACAGGCTGGCAAAGTCCTGTTGAACATTTGTCGCAGCACTATACGACTAGCTGGGATGAAATTGTGGTTGTGCGTTGTTATTAGCTGTTTTGACTCAGACATAACAAGTGTAAAAATTAGCCACAATCAAATCTTCTGTAACCTAGTAAATTTCTGGCTTTTTATATCACATGGTGTAACAACTCTCTAACCATAGAAAAGCAACTTTTAAATGCTTTATTTTTATACGACTTGCTAATAATGAGCTTGTCATAATCTCTACAAATACAGAAGAATTAATTGAAAGCCACTACGCATAAAAAAGCCCGTAACGATAAATTGCTACAGGCTTTGTTTTATATGGCTCCCCCGGACGGGCTCGAACCGCCGACCTAGTGATTAACAGTCACCCGCTCTACCAACTGAGCTACAGGGGAAAAATTTATTTATTCAATTTGGCGCGCCCGGAGAGATTCGAACTCCCGACCGCTCGGTTCGTAGCCGAGTACTCTATCCAGCTGAGCTACGGGCGCCTTATTGAGCCGTATATTATAACTTTTACAGCATTTTATGTCAACTAATTTCCTTTCAATTAACTTTCTTTAGTTTTATGGCGGAGAGTGAGGGATTCGAACCCTCGATGGGAGTTAAAGCCCATACTCCCTTAGCAGGGGAGCGCCTTCAGCCGCTCGGCCAACTCTCCTAAAACTTTTTATTCCTCAGAATCAGGTGTATCAGATGATTCTGATTGTTCTTTTTTAATCCTTTCGTAGATTTCTTCTCTATGCACTGATGTCTCTTTAGGAGCATTAATGCCAATACGAACTTGATTACCTTTCACCCCTAAAACAGTGACAGTAACATCATCACCAATCATTAAGGTTTCGCCTACTCGTCGAGTTAAGATAAGCATAATATCTCCCTAAGTTCCCATTTGATTTTACTGCGAAAAGCAGTCATCAATTAATCCGATCATTATAGTAAGTTTTATATAAAAAATAAAGCTATTCTTACTCCTGTTCCAATTCAAATGCTTTATGCAAAGCGCGTACTGCTAATTCTAGATATTTTTCATCAACAACCACTGATATTTTTATCTCAGAAGTTGAAATCATTCTAATATTTATCCCTTCATCTGCTAACACTTTAAACATAGTACTCGCAATGCCTGCATGTGATCTCATCCCCACACCAACTATTGATATTTTAACAATCGTATCATCAGTTGTGACTTCTTTTGCACCTAAGTCTGAACAAATATCTTCTAATATTTTTTTTGCTCGCTCATAATCATTTCGGTGAACAGTAAATGTAAAGTCAGTTGTTGCATCATCAGCTATATTTTGGATGATCATATCAACCTCAATATTTTTATCAGCAACAGGACATAGTATTTTAGATGCTACTCCTGGTAAATCGGGTACACCGGTTATTGTTAACTTAGCCTCATCCCGATTAAATGCAATACCCGATATTAAAGCTCTTTCCATTTCTGATTCCTCATAGGTAATAAGTGTCCCCTCACCTTCTTCAAATGATGATAATACCCTAAGGGCAACATTGTATTTTCCAGCAAATTCGACCGCTCTTATCTGCAAAACTTTTGAACCCAGACTTGCCATTTCAAGCATTTCTTCAAAAGTAATTTTATCTAATTTTCTTGCCTTTGGCTCTACTCTTGGGTCTGTTGTATAAACTCCGTCTACATCTGTATAAATATGGCATTCATCAGCTTTCAATGCTGCAGCCAGAGCTACAGCTGTTGTATCAGAACCGCCTCGCCCTAGTGTGGTTATATTCCCTTCTTCATCAATACCTTGAAAACCCGCCACCACAACAACCCGTCCTTTATCAAGATCTTTTTTGACTTTTACATCATCAATTTCTCTAATCCGTGCTTTTGTGTGCATGCTATCAGTCAAAATCTTAACCTGCCCTCCTGTATAGGAACACGCAGGACAATTTATTTCATGCAATGCCATGCTAAGTAAAGACATGGTAACTTGCTCACCTGTCGAAAGTAACACATCCATTTCTCTGTTATTGGGGCTGGATTGTATTTCTTTAGCTAAACCTGTTAAACGATTAGTTTCACCACTCATAGCAGAAACTACTGCAACGATATGATTTCCTTGGTCTCGAGATTTTTTAATTTTTTCAGCAACTGCTTTTATTCTCTCAACCGAACCAACTGAAGTACCACCAAATTTATATACAAAGACTGCCATATCTAATTTATTTTCTAAAAAGGGAAAAGAACGATATCTATTATGTTTTAACCTGCTCTTTCACCCAAACAGGAACCGACTTTAATGCCTCATCCAATCTTGAAGGATCATTGCCGCCTGCCTGAGCCATATCAGGCCGACCTCCGCCTTTTCCACCGACTTTTAGGGCAACTAAATTAACCAAATCCCCTGCCTTTAGACGACCAATCAGATCTTTAGTAACACCTGCAATCATACTCACTTTATTCTCATTTACGGTCGCTAAGACAATAGCTGCACAACCCAGTTTATTTTTTAATTGGTCAACCATATCTCGTAGAGCTTTAGGGTCAACATCATCTAACCTGACTGCCAACACTTTTATTCCACCAATATCAGTTGCTTGAGAACTTAATTCCCCTCCAGCAGAACTTGCCAGTTTAGACTTTAATTTATCCAGTTCTTTTTCCAAAATTTTATTTTTTTCAATTATTTGCTGAACTTTATCCACAGTCTTTTCTGTAGAACTTTTTACCAGTCCAGCAATAATAGATAAGGTTTTATCGCGACTTTCAATCCAATCCAGACATGCCTTTCCTGTCACCGCTTCTATTCGTCTAATTCCAGAGGCCACACCTGTTTCACTAATAATTTTAAAGCAGCCAATATCACCCGCTCGCTCAACATGAGTTCCACCACACAGTTCAACTGAAAATTCACCAATCTTTAATACTCTTACTTCATCACCATATTTTTCACCAAATAATGCCATTGCTCCAGCCTTAACGGCATCATCTTTAGCCATAATTTCAGCGGACACGGGGCTGTTCATTCTAATCTGTTGGTTTACAAGTTGTTCTATTGCATTAAGCTCATCAACTGTTATTGGCTCAAAATGAGAAAAATCAAACCGCAATCTTTCTGGGTTCACTAAAGACCCTTTTTGTGCGACATGGTCACCTAAAATTTGGCGTAAAGCTGCCTGCATAATATGTGTTGCAGAATGATTAAGTTCAGTTGCAATCCTATCTTCTTCATTAACCCGAACATCACACGCCTGTCCATTAACAACCTGTCCTTGTACAACCGTTCCTTTATGTAGAAAAAGATTACCTCCTTGTTTTTGAGTATCTTTCACTTCAAAAATGGAATCTCCTGTTTCAATTAACCCATTATCACCTACTTGCCCTCCAGACTCGGCATAAAACGGTGTTTTATCTAAAACAACAACACCTTCCTCACCTTCTTGTATGCTTTCAACTGCTTGTCCTTTAACAAATAACCCAACAATTAGCGCCGAATCAGCACAACTATGATAGCCAGTAAAATTAGTTTCACTCTCATGCTTAATATCCTGATCATACCCAGCATCAAATTTACCACCCGCTCTTGCCCTATCACGCTGAGCGGTCATTTCAACTTCAAAACCAGCATGGTCTACCGTTAGGTTCTGTTCTCTAGCATAATCAGCAGTTAAATCGACAGGAAAACCATAGGTATCATATAAAAGAAAAACAATATCTCCCGGAATAACTTTTCCATCAATTTTAGCAACACAAGATTCCAGTATTTTCATACCCTGCTCTAACGTTTCAGCAAAACGTTCTTCTTCTTTTTCTAAAACTCGCTCGACTTGTTGTTGGGCCAATTTGATTTCTGGAAAAGCATCACCCATTTCCAAAGTCAAAGGTTCAACTAATTTGTAAAAGAAAACATCAGTACTGCCTAATCGATAGCCATGACGAATTGCACGTCGGATAATGCGTCTTAAAACATAGCCACGCCCTTCATTTGCAGGTAAAACACCATCTACTATCATAAATGCACAAGAACGAATATGGTCCGCAATAACACGTAATGAGCTATTTGATAAATCTGTAGTCCCTGTTAATTTAGCCGCTTCTTTTATCAGGTCTTGAAATAAATCAATCTCATAGTTGTTATGCATACCTTGCAGAACAGCAGCAATTCTTTCTAAGCCCATCCCTGTATCTACTGAAGGAGCGGGTAATGGGTGTAGTTCACCACTTTTATCTCGATCATATTGCATAAAAACCAGATTCCAAATTTCGATATATCTATCACCATCTTCTTCTGGAGTTCCAGGTGGGCCACCTGCTATCTTTTCACCATGATCATAAAATATTTCACTGCATGGGCCGCATGGCCCCACATCTCCCATCGACCAAAAGTTATCTTTTGCTCCAATGCGTGATAGACGAGATGAATCAATTTTAATCTCTTCTAACCAGATAGCTTCTGCTTCCCTGTCTTCATCAAAAACAGTCACCCATAATTTTTCAGCTGGAATTTCTAATTCCTTCGTTAAAAAATCCCAGGCAAAATGAATCGCATCTTTTTTAAAATAATCACCAAAACTAAAGTTACCCAACATTTCAAAAAAAGTATGATGTCTTGCTGTATGACCAACATTTTCCAAGTCATTATGCTTACCACCTGCACGAACACAACGTTGAGTGCTCACTGCTCGAAGGTAGTCTCGCTTTTCTCTGCCTAGAAAAACATCTTTAAACGGCACCATACCCGCATTAGTAAACAACAAAGTTGGATCATTCCCAGGAACTAATGAACTAGAGGGCTGGACAGAATGTCCACGTTGTTTAAAAAACTCTAAGAAGGCAGCACGTAATTCTGCACTGGTCATTTTTTTCATCATTAATTAAAACTACTTATTTTTCTTTAATTATTTAGGAGTAATTTAATTGAATATTAAATCGCTTAAAAAAAACACTGATCCTTTCACTACTAAAACCACGTTGCTGTAAAAACCGGCTTCGCTTTAACCACTCTTTCTTTACTAGCAACTTATCATCCGAATATTTTTTTAAATAAACAGATTCAATCACCTCATCCCAATCATCAGCTACATCGAGCAAAGTGGGATCTAAATCAAAATTTTCAATACCACGTTGCTGTAATTCAAAGCTTATTTTAATAGGTCCGAAACCTTTTTTTATTCGGTATCGGGTATAACTTTCTGCAAAACGCAGATCACTTTGCCATCCTTGCTCAGCCAAAACATCTACTATTGCTTGCGACTCAAAACGACCAAATCCTTTTACAGCTAACTTCTCAATTAGTTCTTTATAGCTATGTTCTCGTCTAGTTAGAAGTCGAAGACAAATTTCTCTAATTTCTTTTCCTACGGTTGAATCAATCTCTGACACAAATTTAGCTTAGACATCTGGAAATAAAAAAATTTACCCATCTTACTTACCTTTTTCCTCAGAATCTGGTTTTTTAACTGTTTCGTCATCGTTAGTATCAAAAACTTCAGCTCGAATTTTATCTTCAATCTCTTGTGCTTTATCTGGGTTATCACTTAAATATTTTTTTACATTGTCTTTTCCTTGACCAATTTTTTCATCGCCATAGCTATACCAAGACCCCGCCTTTTGTACAAATCCATATTTAACACCTAGATCGACTAATTCTCCTAGAAAAGAAACCCCTTCTCCATAGATGATTTCAAATTCTGCCTGTTTAAAGGGAGGTGCAATTTTATTTTTAACAACTTTAACCCGCGTTTCGTTTCCTATGACTTCATCACCTTTTTTGATTGCTCCAATTCGACGAATATCAAGACGTACAGATGCATAAAATTTTAATGCATTCCCCCCTGTAGTAGTTTCAGGGTTGCCAAACATTACGCCAATCTTCATTCTTAATTGATTAATAAAGATGACCAAGGTATTTGATCTTTTGATATTCGCTGTCAACTTTCTTAATGCCTGAGACATTAATCTAGCTTGCAACCCCATATGAGAGTCACCCATATCACCTTCAATTTCTGCTTTGGGTGTTAAAGCAGCCACTGAATCAATAACAATCATATCCACTGCACCTGATCGTACTAACATATCGGTAATTTCTAGTGCCTGCTCTCCTGTATCTGGTTGAGATATAAGTAAATCATCTAAATTAATACCAATTTTTTCAGCATAAACTGGATCAAGAGCATGTTCAGCATCTATAAAAGCAGCAGTACCCCCTGCTTTCTGCATTTGAGCAATTGTTTCTAATGTCATCGTCGTTTTACCTGAAGACTCGGGCCCATAGATTTCAATAACTCGACCTTTAGGCAAACCTCCACAACCTAAGGCAATATCTAATGCTAAAGAACCCGTTGATACAACCTCAATCCCTTTTGTAGATACATCGCCCATACGCATGACCGAGCCTTTTCCAAATTGCTTTTCAATTTGCATTAACGCTGCACCCAGTGCTTTCTTTTTATTGTCGTCCATATTATGCCTGTGGAAAATTTTCAAAATACTTTAACAAGATATATAATCTATGTAGACTATATTCACTTAATCAAAATCTTAAAATAATCTGTTATTATCACATATAGCAGCGTTCTGAAACAGCTTTAGATAAATAAAATTCATTTAAGAGTTAGGATTTAATACTGGCTGTATCTTGTTACAGAATTTTTGTTCGTATTCAATGTGTAGAAATGAGGGCATAGCTGGCTACGCAACCATTTCTACAATGCCGAAAGAAGGGCGAAAACATAGACAGTCTTTAACGGTTTTATGCTTTAGTACAAGTCAAGATACGAATATTATTAAACCCTCACTCCTTATTAATTAAACCCAAAACCTAAAGAAAAAAAAGTGCTCCAAATTTCTTCGTGTCATAAAAATGTCATATACGTTTCGTACTATTTATAATAACTTTATTATCAAATTTGTATAAAACACCTCTTAACCTTTTAGGAAACTAAATATGAAAATAGTTAACACAGCTATTACAACAGCTCTTTTGGGAGTAACTTTATCTTCAAGCATTGCTTCTGCATCTGATAAAGATTTATTAGATACTTTATATGAGAATGGCGTATTAAATAAAGCACAGTATGAAAAACTAACTAAACAAGCTGAAGAAAAAGAAGTTGCAACTCCCGTAGCAAACACAAGTAAAGAGCAAGATGACTGGACTTCTCGTGTTAAAGTCTCTGGTGATATGCGGTTTAGACAAGAATTTCGTGATTCTGACACAAAAAATTCTGAAAAAAATCGTTCGCGTATCCGTGCGCGTCTTGCAATTAAAGCTGAAGTAAATGATGAAGTAGATGTTGGCTTTCGCCTAGTAACAGCAGGTGGTACGACTTCGACCAATCAAACACTTGAAGGAGGTTTTGGTGGAAAAAATATTTTCTTTGATCGTGTTTTTATTAAATGGAGCCCTGAATTTATAGATGGAAGTAGCTTAATCGTAGGTAAGATTAAGCAACCCTGGTTTAGCGTTAGTAATAATATTTGGGATACTGATGTTAACCCTGAGGGCATAGCACTAACACACAATCAAGACTTTGGCCCTGTTAAATTAAAAGCGACTGGCGGCTATTTTTTCTTAACTAATAATGATAAAGGAAGTTTTAGTGATGATATGACGATGTATCATGCAGGACTCAGTGGGGCCATGAAGTTTAATGACATGGCTAAGGCCACCTTGGGCTTTAACACATATCTCTATAATGGGACAACATTAGCAGAATACTTAAACTGCGAAACAGGAAAAACTTGTCCCGACGATGTAACAGGGTTTGCTGGCGACAATGTCAATGGAGATGCAGACGCTGATTTTAAATTGTACGAAGTTGCAGGTAAAATTGATGTTGATACTGGATTATTACCCGTCCAATTATTTGCCAACTATGTAGTCAATGCTGCTAATGGTATAAAAAGTAGTGAAGATTCTGCATGGTTAGCCGGCATAGCAACAAAATATAATAGCTTTAAACTAAGTTACAATTATCGTGACACTCAATTAAATGCTGTACCTGATACTTTCAATGATTCTGACTTCAACGCGGGAGCAACAGGTGCGCGAGGCCATGTTGTTAAATTGGGATACACAATCAGTAAAAACTTCTCGACTAGTCTTGCCTATTTAGCTGCAGAGGAATATACCGATAATAATGAAGGTACTGCAGGTACTGACAGGAATACATTTCAAATTGATGTAAAAGCTAAATTTTAAAGCCTTACTCAGTTTTTTATAGAGCACCTCTATTAATTGCGAATAATAATATTGAGAAACAATAAATTTCATTAATTAATAGAGTCGCTCTATACTCAATTTTTATAAAAACACCTTAGCATTTCAATCTAGTTCATTTTTGGATAAAAAACAACAATATTAATAATAAAAACTTACCTTCATTTTTGTTAAAAAAATTATTCTATTTCAATCGATTATAACACTCTTAATTTTTAAAGCATCCTACGCACTCCATCTCAATTAAAAAAATTATCACTCTTTTGTCTTCGTTTTACAACTTTTTTTATTTACAGCTATAGTTATATTGAGAAATATACTTTAACTATAGGAAAAAAAACATGAAAACAATTAGTAAAGCGATAAAAACAGCTCTTTTCGGTGTAGTTTTAACATCACCCGTAGCATCCGCCTCAGACAAAGATTTATTAGATACATTATTTAAGAACGGGGTTTTAAATAAAGCTCAGTATGAAAAGCTAACAAAACAGGCTGAAGAAAAAGAAGCAACAGCTCCAGTTGCTATTCGTTCTACCCAAGAGAAAGCTTCAGACTGGACTTCTCGCATAAAAGTAGCTGGTGATATACGCTTTAGACAAGAAACTAGAGATAGCGATGTGACAGGTTCTGAAAAAAACCGCAGCCGTATTCGCGCTCGCCTTGCAATCAAGGCTAAAGTGAATAATGAAGTCCATGCTGGTTTACGTCTAGTGACCGCTGGTGGCACAACCTCAACCAACCAAACTCTTGAAGGAGGTTTCGGTGGTAAAAACATTTATTTTGATCGAGCCTTTATAAAATGGAGCCCTGAGTTTATCAGCGGTACAAACTTAGTCCTGGGGAAAATGAAGCAACCCTGGTTCAGTGTATCAAATAATATTTGGGATACCGATGTTAACCCTGAAGGTCTAGCAATAAGCTATAACAAAAAACTAGGATCCGTTAATTTAAAAGCAACGGGGGGTTATTTTTTACTAACAAACTATGACAAAGGTAGTTTTAGTGATGATATGACCATGTACCATGCTGGACTAAGTGGTGCAATGGAGCTTAATGACATGGTTACCACAACTTTAGGTTTCAACACATTCTTATATAACGGCACAACAATTGATGAGTATTTAAATTGTGAAACGGGGAAAACATGCCCAGATGGTGTAACTGGCTTTGCAGGCGATAATGTTAATGGAGATGCTGATGCTGATTTTAAATTGTATGAAGTCGCTGGAAAAATTGACATAGATACAGGCTTATTACCTATTCAATTATTTGGTAATTATGTGATTAATGCAGCAAATGGCATAAATAGCAGTGAAGATTCTGCCTGGTTAGCTGGAATCTCAACAAAATATAATAGTTTTAAACTTAGCTACAACTATCGCGACACTCAAATAAATGCAGTGCCTGACACTTTTAATGACTCTGACTTTAATGCTGGAGCAACGGGTGCACGAGGCCATGTTGTTAAATTAGGCTACAAAATAAGTAAAAATTTCTCTACAAGTTTTGCATATCTAGGTGCTAAAGAATTCACAAGCAATAATGAAGGTAAGAATGGTACTAATAGAAATACCTTTCAAATAGATGTTAAAGCTAAATTTTAAGTAATCTCTGAGAAATAAATTATGAGTCAATTCAATTTGGAAAAAAACCTCTTTGAACTATACTCTAATAAAATTAACCCTGAACTTAAAAAAGGATATACTATGAAAATCATAAGTTCAATATTCATCGTATTTTTTTTATCCTACTCACCCGCTTTTTCAGCAGATGTCTCGCCACAAAAAATTGAGGGCGCAACGACTATTGATACCACAAAAGCCAAACAACTTTTTGACCAAGGTGCTTTATTTGTAGATGTTAGACGCGATAGTGACTGGAATAACGGGCGTATTCCTGATGCATTGCACCTTGAATTAAAAAAAGTTTTTTCTAATGAAACACTTTTAGACGAAGCAAAAAAAGATGAACCGATTATTATTTATTGTAATGGCGAAAAATGCCTAAGAAGCGTTAAAGCAACCGCTCTTGCTGTCGAGTGGGGATTTAAAAATATTTATTTTTTCCGAGATGGCTTTCCAGCATGGAAAATGGCTAGTTTCCCTGTTGAATAAATCCTGAGATTAAAAGTATGCCACTTCGTACTCGTATTACTTTATCAGTATTTATTGCGATATTATCTGTAATTACCGTTTTTGTCATCTACAACAGTTTTGTTACTCGTCAACTAGAAGATAAAAACAGCTTACAAACAATACATGATGATAAACAAATATGGACGCTGATTGTTAATAATCAGCTTTCAAAAATGCGTTCACAAGTACAATTATTTACTAGAGATCGTAGCTTTAAAAAAGCTCTGCTTAAATATAATGAAGAGAAGCTGGCAGAACAATCCAAAACGAGTTTTAACGCACTTTCCTCACTAGGGCTTAGTTCTAATCTCTTGATTACAAATACCGCCGGAAAAATTCTTGCAGAACAGCCAAAAAAAAATACAAACACCGCCAACAGTTTAGTTTCAGAGGCAGTCACATCAGGAAAAATTACCTCTAGATTAACAAACTGGGAAGGAGAAGCTGTTTTATCCGTGGTTTTCCCGATTTTAAAAAGAGGAAAAATCATCGGTCTGGCTGTATTGAATAATACTTTGGACGCTCTTTTGGATGAATTAAACCAAAACATTCGTGGAGAGTCATTCTTTATCTCGTTGAGACAAAAACAAAACCCAACCTCTTTTTCCTCTATATTTTCAAGCTTTGATCTACAATTGCCAGAACCAGGTAAAAGTATCAATACGATTGAACCAGAAAAGGATAGTTATTTTTCTGTCAATGCTATTTCTATTTCTAATAAAAGTGAAGACGTCGGTGTATTAGTGACTAAAAAAGACGTAACAATGGAAGTTACTCAAGCTAATAAATATTTATTTTTTGGAATTACCGTTTGTTTCTTACTCGTACTCACGATACTAACAACTATCTTTTTTCAGATAAAAAAAGCTTTATGCCCCCTGAGCAAAATTATTCCTGTGGTAAAAAGCATCTCTCATGGTGATTTTACGGTTGGATTTGAACAAAAATTTGATGGCGATATGGGTGAATTACAAGATGCCATTGTTAAAATGAAAGAAGAGCTAGGAATTTTACTAGAGCATATTTCAGAATCAGTTGCAGAATTGATGGGGGCTGCTCAAATTGCTGAGGTGCTTGAGGCTTCATTAGCTGGGACGAAGACGCAGCAAGAAAAAGTAAAAAGCCTAATTCAATCAATTTCTGGCATTGGTTCTTCAGTGGAAAATGTTGCCAACGTTGCTCATATTGCTGCTGAAAAGGCTCAAGAAAGTAATGCAGAAGCAAGCAAAGGCAGTGAAATTGTTACTCAAACTACTGGATCTATTGAATCACTTGCAACTGATGTCAGTAATTCTTCATTTGCAATCCGTAATATAGAAATGGATAGTACAAATATTGGAGAAGTGATCAAGTTAATCAAAAACATTAGTGAACAAACAAATTTACTGGCTCTTAATGCTGCAATTGAAGCGGCTCGTGCGGGAGATCAAGGTCGTGGATTTGCAGTTGTTGCCGACGAAGTGCGAACACTCGCCCAGAGGACACAATCATCTGCTCAAGAAATAGAACTCATGGTTAAATCTTTACAAGAAAATACTCTTAACGCAGTGGGCGTAATGGATCAATGCCTAGATCAAACAAAGGTTTGCGTCACTGAAGCAGAACATACTGGAATAGCTTTTAATAACATTATTGAATCCGTTAAAAGCTTGGTTGATTTAAACGATCAAATCGTGAATGCAACGGTAGAGCAAGTAACGCTAAATTCTGAGATAAGTAATCAATCTACAGAAATTCGACATGTTGCAGAACAAATGGAAAGCTCACAAAGAAGTGGCTCATTACCTTCAAGTGATAGACTAGTTAATATTTCTTGTGAACTTCAATTATTAATGAGTAAGTTTAAATTAAAGACGACATCTACCATAGAATCTCCAAATTCAGACGATGCTGACCAAGCTGTAAGTGATAAAAATAAAAATCAAGAAGACGATATTTTATTTTAAATTAATTTAATTTAATTTAGAAATTATTGCTCCTAAGCCTAAAGCTCATTACCCAGCAAATCAGAAACCATAGCCTTACCTACACCAAAAACTTGAATATCCTTCCTTATTCTAGCGGTGTATTGTTCATGCAAGTGCCCATGAAAAACCTTTTTTACCCCCATGGCTTCCGCTAATTGATCAATCACTATAAACCCGTGACGGTGACTTCTGGGGGCTTCATGTGTAACTAAAATGTAAGCATTTAATATTTTTAGCTTTGCTACCTCATCAGGCCAAATAGCCGATTGTATTTTTAAAGAAAGTCCAGAAAATGTAGAATTAGAACCCTGGCTACGAACATAGTCTTTCTTACTTTTCCACTTGGGTGACGTAGTTGGATACCAAACTCTACCTAGAAATATCCCTCCCAAACCAGCTATTCTTAATCCTGCAATCTCTTTTGTTTTAAGGTGCAAACCATTTCCTGATAATTTAGAGGAAAATAGATTCTCATGATGTAAAGGAAGATCAAAGTCATGATTCCCAGGAATCCACCAAACCTGCGTTTTATCCAGAATAGAATGAATATATTGTTCTAATGGTTTTTTTAAATCGTAATCTCCTAATAAAATAATGGCTTCTGGGAGATATTTTTTTACAGCATCAATTAATGGATTAAAGTCTCCATGAGGATCACCAGCAAAAAGAATTTTTTTTTCATCCATCATTTTGACCTAGGAAAGTATATTCAGACAAAAACATCAAATTCAATATTTTGGATTTGATTCCGATGAGAGAAAATCAATTGTTTTTTGTTATCACGAGATAATTTCTTAATCTCTATTTCTCTTTTTGTAGCAGAACTTCTATTATGTCCTTCTTCTAAATAAACCAGTTTTTCAGGTTTTCGACCTCTAAAATATTTTGCACCTTTTTGTGCAACATGTTGTGCATATCGCTTTTCCACATCATTACTGATACCAGTATAAAGAGACTCGTCAGAACAATATATGATGTAAACACCCCAATCGCACATGCTTATTTATTTTTAGGTCCTATTTTTAAATTAAAGATAGCTGCAACTGAAAAAGCAACTACAATATATGCATATCGCGCTATATACATTAATAGTGTATTTCGACCATGCATAGCAGCATCTTTAATCTGTGGATTAATAAAATAAGTCCAGAACAAAGCGATTGCAAAGTAAACCATAATACCCGTTATTGCCCAGTATAAGGGGTTTCTACCATATTTTGGTGCATTATTATAAAACCAAACTAAAATAAAAATTGCTACAACAGAACCAATAATCATAGTGTCTAACCTGTTTGTATTAAAAATGATAAAGAAGTGAGTGTCCTTTAATCAATCATCCCCAGCACGCACATCAAACTCAATTTTCCACCGATGTGAATCTTGCTGAGAGACAGCATGCAATTCCAATGTCCCTACCTCTGTGACTGCTGCACTCAAATGTACAGGAATAACCTCGCCCGCATTATGACCTTCTTCAGGTAAGGTTATTTCAATTTCATCTAACTCTTCTAATTCTTCATCCGTCCAATAATCAAGACGAGTACCCACTTTATCATCTCTGCGAATAGTTGAAGCAAAAAATCTAAAACGGACTGGTTCACCTATCACTAAACCAAATTCATCATCATGCACCGCTTCCTCCGTCCCCTCTTCCATTCCGAAGGGGGCAATACATAATGCTTCAACTTCTGCTGCCATTCCCGGCACTGCAGGCATAGCACTTTCAACACCCACATAATACGCGGCAGCTGTTCCTCCTTTTATCCGCACGCCCTTCCCTTGCCGAACTACACCATAATATGCCGCTCCCTTAGCAACGGCTAAATCAAGATCAGCACCTTCCAATAGTCTTGCTTCTGGTGCTTGTTCTGAAACCAACCATGAGTTCAGTGTTTTTATGAGTTTATCTGATAATATATCGGCTTTTAATACACCACCATTAAAAAGAATGGCTGTTGGGTGAAGAAACGTAGCATTTTCAGGAAGTTCAACATGTTCAAAATCTTCAACAGACGATAACTGTTTAGCTAAAAATGCCGCAAGGTGGCGGGTAATTCCAGCATCTTGTGCATAAGGTAAGCCTTTGGTTCTTAAACCTGACCGTGTTTTTGATACAGGCCTTTCACTAACAGGAACTTCAGGTAAAAAGCCAGCCACTAATACATTGTCAACTTCTTCTCGTGTTAATTCTGATCGTAAAGTCCCACCAATCAGTGATGACCCTCGGCTAGGAACAACCAAAGGAACATTATCCATTTCTTGATTATTAAAGATTTTTTCTTTTGCATCTCGGCATGCATGGGTTAAAGCTTGGACTTGCCATGGCTCCAGGCGATTTCCACTTTCCTGCTCCATTTTAGCTTTAATGGTATAGGCTAATGCCAAATCCATATTGTCGCCACCTAGTAGAATATGATCTCCTACAGCAATACGCGTTAATTCTAAATTCCCCTCTTGGTCGGTAACTGCAATAAGGGATAAATCTGTAGTACCCCCCCCCACATCAATCACTAAAATCACATCACCTACATTGACATGGTTTCGCCAATCACCTAGGCTATTATCAATCCAGCTATACAATGCAGACTGAGGCTCTTCTAATAAAAGGGCTTGGTTCAAGCCAATAGCTTTTGCTGCTTCAACTGTTAATTCTCTGGCTGCTGGATCAAATGATGCCGGGACAGTAATAATTAAATCCTGCTCTTCTAATGGAGCATTAGGATGTTTATTTCCCCATGCTTCTTTCAAATGTTGCAAATAAGCTTTGGTTGCTTCAAAGGGGGAGATTCTATCCACATCTTCAGGGGCTTCCGAAGGTAAAATAGGTTCTTTACAATCAACGCCTGCGTGACATAACCAGCTTTTAGCACTAGACACCAAACGAATGGGTGTTTTACTGCCTAAATCACGCGCTATCTCACCCACTAAATATTGTGGTTGTTCTGACCAGGGCAGACTAGTTGAGCCTTCAGTAGTTTCAGCCTCATGAGCCAAATATAAAAATGAAGGGAGTTGGTTTTTATCATCAACTACCCCAGGAGATGTTAACTGGGGGATAGCCATCACTTCTTGCGTTAACTCATCTTCGTCTTTGCTTAAATCAACATAAGATAAGACACAGTGAGTCGTTCCCAAATCTATACCAACTGAATATTTACCACCTTCACTATCAGTTGATTCAGAACTTATAGATTCAGCAGATAAAGAAGACAAATCATCTGCTGAGTTCTCTTTTTTTCCCTCTGTGGGTTGCTCATCACTATCTTGTTGAATCTTTTCATTTTCGTCGGATTCGGAGCTTGATTCACCTTTGTTGACATGTCCAAACAAACCACTCACAATTCAACCTCTGCCGCTGCTACAATTTTTGCATTATGCCCTTGTGTTAATTTAGGCAACCGAACATCCGTAACTTTCCAACCCTTATGAATTAATAAACCAGAAAAAGGTGCTTTACCAACAATATTACCCGTTAGACGAACTTCCGATGCATTAAACCCTTTCGCTAAAGTCACTTTACTGCCTTCCTGTTCTGAACGGACAGTTTTTAAAGTAAAATATTCATTGATAGCTTTATTGCAACCTTCATGTACAACACGTGCTGCAACACCAATATCGGCATCACTATAACTAGAAATATCTTCTTTAATAAAATCAATAAACCGTGCATCTTTTTGCAATATACTTAATAACTGAAGGGCAGCGTCAGATGACGCTTCCTTTAATACAACAGGTTCAGGGGCTGGTGCCTGAACTATTTTTTCAACTTCAACTATTTTTTCAACAACCTTAACTTCTGGTTCAACTGGAACTGCAGCTAAAATCGCCTTATCTTCCGCTGATTTTTTAGCTCTCCTTGCCATACTGATAATCATTGCTAATAAAACAAAAATCAGTATGAGTGCTAAAACGATGACCGTAACTATTAAATAGACATGCCATAAATCAAATGTCGACGGCATTAAAGATAAATCAATTGCATAATTTTTATTCATAACTATTTGATAATTTAGATAATATATTTCAAACCCTCGTTTGAGGTATTTTATTGACCTGCAGCACGGGCTGCTTCAGCAAACATTAATTGTTTTAAAACACGACGTGTAATCGTTATGCGCATTTTTTTCAAATGACGATCTGCTATCACTTCAGGTACTTTTGCATCAACATAAGCTTTTCTCATTTTAGACAGCACAGTTTCACATTGTTTAATAATGGCATCCGTTGCACTACGAGATTCAATTTTGGCATACCCTTCTTTTTGCATCTCAGTCCCTACACACTTTTTATACTCTACCTGAGATAGCTGAATTTTTTTTATTGTCTCTTCAGATAAAGTTGTTCCTTTCCACTCTTCCTTCACTTCTTTAGCTTGCATCGTCATTGAAGATAAGAGTAAAGCTAAAAATAAAAATCTTTTCATCATATTTTCCTTTAAAATTGTTATATCAATTTCCGTAATTTTACTCGAACTAAGCACCATTTCCTAAAATATACAATTATTAATCTTTTTGCTTGTTATTTTTTTATACTTATAAACTATTGCCATTGATAAACTTCGTACCATCATAAACCCTAACATCGCTATCCATAATCCTTCGTTACCCAATTCCTGAGTAAAGTACCATAAGGGGAAAAATACGCAAAATAATGAAAAAAGCATCGTATTTTTCATTTCCTTAGTTAGCATTAATCCAATAAAAACACCATCAAAAAGATAACAAAGAAATGAAACTAAAGGCATTATAATTAACCAAGGTAAATAAATAAAAGCTATTTCCCGTACATTATCCAGTCCTGTTAACAAATTAATTATCTGTTGACCAAAAATAAAATATAACCCAGAAAAAAGAAGTGCAACAACAAAAGACCATAAACACGACGTTAAAATAGCTTGCTGACCTAATACCTTATTTTTTGCTCCCTTTGCTCGCCCAACTACGGCTTCAGCTGCATGAGCAAACCCATCTAAAGCATAAGCCATAAAAGTTTGAAAATTTAGTAAAACTGCATTTGCTGCTAAAATTATCGCGCCCATTTTTGCACTTTGTGCCGTAAAAAAAGCAAATGCAAAAATCAAACACCAGGTTCTAACAAAAATATGGCTATTGATTAGAAGCATCGCTTTATATTTATCAAAACTAGTTAAGTAAGCCCATCTCCAAAAAAAACGTTGTTTCTTTATATAAAGGTATGTACCTAGTAACGCAATAGCTAAACCAAAATATTCAGCGATAACAGAGGCTAGCGCCACCCCTTTAACTTGCATATTAAGATGATATACAAACAACAAATCTAAACCAATATTAAGTAAATTTGTCATCACAACGACAACAAATGGCATTGCTACATTTTGTCTACCTAAAAACCAACCCATCAAAACATATAAACACAGGGTTGCTGGTGTACTCCATATTCTGATTTCGAAATATTGTAAAGCCAGGTTTTCAACACTTGTATCACTCTCAAGTAGCCAAAAACTGATAAACCCAATAGTTTGACGAAATAACAACAACAAAGCTGAAATAATCAAAGCTAATACAATGGCTCTAATCAGTATCCCATTGATCTCAACTGTATTATTTTTTCCAAATGCTTGCGCTGTAAGCCCGGTCGTTCCCATTCGAAAAAAACCAAAGCCCCAAAAAATAAAGCTAAAAATCAACCCACCAAGCGCAACAGCAGCTAAAAACTGTTCAGAATCTAAATGTCCTAATACAGCAGTATCTACTAAGCCTAATAATGGGGTAGATATATTGGTTAAAATCATTGGGACTGCTAATTTTAAAATTAACCGATGTTTGAATAGTTTGTTTTCTTTAATAATCAGTGAAGCCTAATAATTGAAACACTAAATATATTTTTGACTCGCAATATTTCGAAAACATTACTCTATCTCATCACTTTTTATTCGTCTTTTTTCAAAAGCTGCTAACTGTTCTGCAGTAGCTTCTTGCTGAAATTTATCTTTCCATTCGCTATATGGCATTCCATAAACTTGTTCTCTTGCCTCCTCGTAATTTAAGATTACTCCTTGTTCCCCTGCTGCAGATACCATCCATTTTGACAAACAGTTTCTACAAAAACCAGCTAGAATCATTAAATCAATATTTTGAACATCCGTATTTTTTTGCAAATGAGAAACTAAATGCCTAAAAGCGGCGGCTTCTAACTCTGTTTTTGTTAATTTATCCATCATTCTCTCCAAAAAAATTAATATTCTAGCAGAAACCTTTGTAATCTCATGTATAATTACAAGGTTACCAATTCAATAATGCAAGAAAATGGAAATCCATAGCTCTTCTTTGGCTTACATCCCCAAAAAGATTGAAGCAAAGAAAAATAATGCAAACAAACCTTTTACTCCTAATGAAGTTGGTTTAAAAGAACCTGCTTTGGCAAAGTCACAATCAAAGCCTCATTCAACTAGTATTTCAAATATTTCTAATATCGACGCTATTTCTAATGGTATAAACAAGAGGCAACCAGCTTTATTAAATACTCAATCAAATCGTGCATTAAACGCTTATATCCAAGAAAATATCCAGCCTTTAAAAGACCAACACTCTGAACTAGTATCTAGAGTTGACTTTTATATCTAAAAATCACAAGATCAATCTTTAAAATAATTAACAGTTAAAATTAATTCGCATCATGAAGCAACTTTTTGAATTTATCCCTGTCATACTTTTTTTTATTACTTATAAGTTTTATGATATTTACATAGCCACTGCCGTTATTATTGGAACAACTATCATTCAGGTTAGCCTTAGCTGGATTATTAATAAAAAAGTAGAACCTATGCAGTGGATAACATTAGGGCTTATTGTGATAATGGGCGGTGCAACACTCTATTTACGCGATGAACAATTTATAAAATGGAAATTAACTATTATAGAATGGTTGTTTGGGCTTGCTTTCCTAGGCAGTCAATTTTTTGGTAAAAAAACCTTTATTGAACGTATGATGGGGACAAGCTTAGAATTGCCGCCAGCCATCTGGAAAAGGCTAAATTTATTCTGGGCATTGTTCTTTATCAGTGTTGGTTTTATAAATATTTATGTGATGAAAAACTTCAATACTAATGACTGGGTCACCTTTAAAACCTTTGGTGTGCCAGGACTTATGATTGTTTTTATTGTTGTACAAATGCTTTTTATTTATAAACATATCCCTAAACCAAAGGAATAAATATTGTGTTATATGCAATTCTTAGTGAAGATGTTAATGATAGTCTTGAAAAAAGAAAATCAGCCCGTCCGACACATTTAAAAAGACTTGATGGCCTTCAAAATGAAGGTCGCCTTGTATTAGCAGGCCCCCATCCAGCTATTGATAGTAATACACCTGGCGAGGTAGGATTTAGCGGAAGTTTAGTTATTGCTGAATTCACTGATTTACAAGAAGCAAAAAACTGGGCAGATAACGATCCCTATGTTACGGCAGGTGTTTATAAACATGTTGTAGTAAAACCCTTTAAACAAATATATCCGAAATGACAGCAGAACTTATTAAACAAAAGCTTAATCAAGCAATTAATCCAGAATCTATTGAAATAATTGATGATAGCGCTGCCCATGCAGGACATACTGGTGCAAGAAAAGGTGGCGGATATTTTAATGTTACGATTGTTGCAGAAGCATTTAACGACAAAACCTTAGTTCAAAGGCATCAACTAATATATCAAGCACTCGGTGATATGATGAAAAGTGAAATTCACGCATTAGGTATTAATGCATTAACTCCATCTGAAAACATTTAAGGATCAAGTACAATGAATAAAACACTCATTTCTCTAGTTATAGCAGGCTCTACATTATTGACAGCCTGTAATGAAAAAGTTTCTACGCCTGGAAATGGTTCTGCAACACCACCTGTTGTATCAAAAGAAAATGCTGTTGCATCAGTCAATGGGTCATATATCAGTAAGACCTCATTGGAATCGTTAGAAAAAGAACTTGCTCAACGTAGTCAAGGAAAATCTTTTCCAAAAGAAAAGCTAGTTGATGAATTAATTCAAAGAGAGCTATTAATTCAAGATGCAACACAGAAAAAACTTGATCAAACCCCTGAATATAACGAACAACTTGTAACGATTAAACAGTCTTTACTATCACAAGCTGCAATTCAAAACTACATAAAATCAAACCCGATAACTGATGCTGAATTGCGAGCTGAATATGATAAAAATATCACTAAGGCAGGTGATGAATATCAAGCTAGTCATATTCTTGTAAAAACTGAAAAAGAGGCAAAAGATATTATTGCTGACTTAAAAAAAGGAGCTGACTTTGCTGAGTTAGCCAAAAAGAAATCTACCGGTCCATCTGGACCAAAAGGTGGTGATTTAGGCTGGTTTGCTTCAGCTCAAATGGTTCCTCCATTTTCTGAAGCAGTGATTGCCTTAGAAGATAATAAATTCACCACTGAGCCAGTTAAAACTCAGTTTGGTTATCATGTTATTTTAAGAAAAGGTTCAAGGTCTCAAACTCCACCTTCATTTGAGAGCGTTAAAGAGCAAATTCGCCCAATGCTTCAACGTCAAAAAGTTCAAACTTTTTTAACAACTTTACGTAGCCAAGCTCAAGTTGAAGTGCTATTACCAAAAGATAAAGCTCCAGCAGTATCACCTGCGCCTATTTCTAAAAATAAAGAAGCGGGACAAGCGGTCGAAGCAAACCCTCAAGCTACTGCGACTGAACAAGCAAAATCTGCTGTAGCTGAAACTGGCAATGCTGTTTCAGAGAAAGCCGCTCAAACAACAGAGGCTGTAAAAGAAAAAGTAACTGAAAAAGCCAATCAGGCAGTTGACGTTGTTAA
>JAKIVF010000050.1 GCA_021647145.1 Methylococcaceae bacterium
AAATCTCTATTGATCTCAAAGTAATGATAGAACAAATGCGTGAACAAATTCAAAACATTGAATAAGGGATAGAGATGAATAAAGGTAAACTTTATATTATTTCTGCTCCATCAGGTGCAGGAAAAACCAGCTTAGTTAAGCAACTAATAACAGATGTTGAAAGGCTAATCGTTTCAGTTTCGCATACCACCAGAAAAATGCGCAAAGGTGAAGTAGAGGGAATGGATTATATTTTTACAACGGTTGATAACTTTAAACAGGAAATAGAAAACGCCTCCTTTTTGGAGCATGCCCAAGTTTTTGACAATTATTATGGGACTGCAAAAAAATCAGTAGAAATATCATTAGATAAAGGGATAGATGTTATTTTAGAAATTGATTGGCAAGGAGCTCAGCAAGTCAGAAAAATGCTTCCATCCTGTGTTTCTATTTTTATATTACCGCCATCTATAGACGTGTTACAACAGAGATTAGAGGGTAGAGGCCAGGATAGCAAAGAAACTATAAGACGTAGGATGCGTGATGCCGTAGAAGAAATGAGTCATTACAATGAGTTTGATTATTTGATTGTGAATGATAATTTTAAACAAGCATTATCAGAAATTAAGTGTATTATTTTTAGTCATCGTTTAGAAAAAAATAGACAATTAAAAACTTTAGCTCCTTTATTGGATAAGCTTATAATTTCCGGTGAAAGCTTTGCTGGCTAGTATAGCTACCTATAGATGTTTTCTTTTCCTTTAATGAAAAGCGCCTTCTGTCCACGACTCTTTTTGATTTAAAATTTTTATCAGGCAGGTCTTGAAGAATCCTACGGTCATTTTGCCAAGAACGGATATGAAATTCAGACACGGCAATATTTTTTCCTTTAAAAACTTTTCTGTTGAATTTTTTTATTACCCTATCTGCAACCTCATCATAATCAATGACTACGAGCCCGTAAAACTCAATAGTATGAGTTTGGGGGTCTTTTAAAGCTTTTATTTGAACTTGTTCAATGACACCCGTTTTTTGGAATATCTTACCTTTTATTACAGGGTCTAAATATTCGATAATATCTGCCTTTTTAGTGTTTTCAGGAATTCGTTTTAAAATAATAATCATTTTACTTACCACAACAACGCTTAAACTTTTTACCACTACCGCACGAGCAAGGTGCATTTCTTCCTTGATTTTCCGTCTGGCCTATTTTACTGACAGAGTTAACTAAGCCATCCAGATAAAACCATTGATCCGATTGTTTTTGAAACCGACTTATTTCATGCATCACATATTCTTCATTATCTAAGAGATAATAAGCTTTAAATTCAACAACGCCCTTAATATCATTTTCACATCCTTTTTTTGTTTTGATAATTTCAAGTTTAGTCCATTCTGCCTTATCTTTAGAAAAATTTATTTCTTTTGGTCGTTTAGCTTTCACCCAGGTTTCGAATAAGTAGTCAGAGTTATGCAAAGCATAAGCTGAAAAACGTGAACGCATTAATGATTTAGCGGTAGAAGGTTTTTTTATATGTTGATGAAAAGGCTGACAGCATGAAGAGTAGGGTTTTTCACTACCACAAAGACAGTTTTCTTTAACTTCAATCATTAATATTCCTTACATTTATAATTATTGACCATTTTAGGACACCTCTACTAAATATTAAAGATGTTCAAATAGTTGCTGGCATTATAAAATAAGCAAGAAATATATTTAGACTATTACTAATCAATAAAACCATGACACAAGCTAGCACTTTATTTACCAATGCAAAAAAAGTAATACCAGGTGGTGTTAACTCCCCAGTAAGATCCTTTAGTGGTGTAGGTGGTACACCGGTTTTTATAGATCATGCCAAAGGATCTACTATTTTTGATAGTGAAAATAAATGCTATATTGATTATGTCGGCTCATGGGGGCCAATGATCCTAGGACATGCACACCCGGAAATTGTTAACGTTGTTCAGCAAACGGCTGAAAAAGGCTTAAGTTTCGGTGCACCAACAGAAATAGAAACCTTAATGGCGGCAAAAGTTTGTGATCTAGTCCCTTCAATAGAGATGGTCCGTATGGTTAGTTCTGGTACAGAAGCAACCATGAGTGCACTTCGATTGGCACGAGGTTATACCGGACGAGATAAAATCGTTAAATTTGAAGGTTGTTATCATGGACATTCAGATTCTTTATTGATTAAAGCAGGTTCAGGGGCATTAACCTTAGGAGAACCAAGTTCTCCTGGAGTTCCTAAAGCATTAGCGGCAGACACTATAACCTTAACTTATAACGATAGTGAATCGGTTAAACAAGCATTTTCCGAAATGGGGGATCAAATCGCTTGTATTATTGTTGAACCCGTTGCCGGAAATATGAATTGTATTCCACCTGTACCTGGTTTTTTGGAAACGTTACGCCACGTCTGTGATGAACATGGAAGCGTTTTGATTTTTGATGAAGTCATGACCGGCTTTCGAGTCGGTATTCAAGGAGCTCAAGGACTTTATAATGTAAGCCCTGACGTAACAACATTAGGTAAGATTATTGGCGGTGGTATGCCCGTAGGTGCCTTTGGTGGCAAATATAAAATAATGCAGCATTTAGCCCCGTTAGGTTCGGTTTATCAAGCGGGAACCTTATCGGGAAACCCTATGGCAATGGCCGCAGGATTAAAAACACTTGAACTTATTACTCAAACTGGTTTTTATGAAAATCTGGCGAAGAAAACAAAAAAGCTTGTCAGTGGTTTAAAGCAACGAGCCAAGCAATCGGGTGTCTCTTTGTCAGTCAATAACGTAGGCGGTATGTTTGGGTTGTTTTTTACAGAAGAGGAAAAAATAAGTCTCTATTCTCAGGTTTTGCTATGTGACCAAGCACGTTTTAAACTTTTTTTTCATGGCATGTTAGAACAAGGTGTATATCTTGCACCTTCTGCATTTGAAGCAGGTTTTATCTCTGCTGCACATAGTGCTGATGATATTGAAAAAACACTAGATGCAGCAAGCAAAGTATTTCAATCACTCTAGTGGAAGAGGAAACTAAAAGTAAAGCAAGCAGCATTTTCTTCTACATCACTAAACTTTAGAAGCAACCCACATTATCATGGGTTAGGCTACCATTGTTAGCATACTCTGAGTTGGGTTGCCAAAGAAACGGCAGCTCAACCAATAAATACCAACCTTACTTCACTTTTAAGCAAACTTGTCTAATGGAACAAAATATATTCTTCATCTATTATTTGCTTGCAGCAGCTTTAGTATTATTAATTATATTTTTTGTGTTGTGGGTACTAAAAAAACAGCAAGTAACAAAAGGCCAATTACAGCTAATAGAGCTAGAAGATAACTTAAAAGAAAAAACAGAAAGTTACCAGAAACTTGCATTAAAACTGGCCGTTATTGAAGAAAAGCTAGTTCAATTTGAAGGTAAAGAATTAGATTATCAACAGTTACAGCAACAGTTGATTACGAGTAAAACCGAAAATGCAGAATTACAAATTAGATGGCAAGAGCAGGGGAAAAATGCGAATGAAAAAATAAAATTGCTACAGGATGCAGAAATCCAATTAAAAACCCAATTTGAAAATTTAGCGACAAAAATATTTGAAGACCGCAGTAAGCAACTTTCAGAACAAAATAAAGTCAGCATGGAACATATAGTCAGTCCAATTAAAGAACAATTAAATGACTTTAAAAAAAGGGTTGATACCGTTTACGATAATGAAACTAAAGATCGAATTTCTTTACGAGAAGAAATAATTTCATTACGTCGCGATACTGAAAAAATGAATAAAGAAGCATTAAACCTTACCAATGCATTAAAAGGCGACAAAAAAATTCAAGGTAATTGGGGTGAAATGATTCTTGAAAAAGTGCTTGAGCAATCAGGCTTGCGAAAAAATATTGAATATGAAACACAAAGTGGACTACGAAATGAAAGTAACAAACTTTTCAAGCCTGATGTCATTATCCGTCTACCAGAAGAAAAAGATGTCATTGTTGACTCGAAAGTTTCCCTAGTTGCTTATGAAACATACTGCTCTACAGAAGATGAACAAGAACGTGTAAATGCTTTAAAATCGCATACTAATGCCGTAAGAAACCATATTAAAAATTTAAGTAGTAAAGATTATTCTGGTTTAAAAGGCTTAAGATCACTTGATTTCGTTTTACTATTTATGCCAATAGAAGCTGCCTTTATAACGGCATTTCAAGCAGATGAAAAGTTATTTACCGATGCCTTCGAGCATAAAATTGTAGTCGTAACACCTACCACTTTATTGGCAACTTTAAAAACGATAGAAAATATTTGGCGATACGAAAGACAGAATGAAAATGCTAAATTAATCGCAGACAAGGCCGGTCTGCTATATGACAAAATCAGAGGGTTTGCTGAGGACATGGAAAAATTAGGAAACCAGATTAATACCATTAATAAAACTTATGATGGTGTTATGAATAAATTGACTTTAGGCAGTGGAAATTTAATACGACAAGCAAGTAATTTTGTCGAGTTAGGGGTAAAAGTCAAAAAAACATTACCTAAAAGTCTGACTGAAAAAGCTGGATTAGATAAAGAATAAAATTATTTAAGGGCATAAATTGCAAAGAATGGTATTGAGTATCCTCCTGAACCAACACCCAGCAGACAAATTCTAACTAAAATTCTTGTTTCTAACTACATCCAGTCCGTCAGTGCTACACCAACGCTCAGACGATTTGTACTTACATTATAATCTATCAAACTTTCACCATAACCATAAAAATATTGTACATAACCTCGGATCCTGTTGCCTATAGGAAAACTCCAACCCAATTCAAGTGCCCCTTTATTATCAGAACGAAAGTTGTTTCGAAACATACTAGAAAGAGTATGTTCACCCCATTTATAGCCAACTCTTAATTCACCATGCCCCAGATATTTATCAATATCTGGGTTATCATCGTTGTCCTCATCTTCTATAATACGTAACCACGGCTTTATACTAACCGTAAAATTATCTTTTTGAAAAACAAAACTTGCATATATCCTGTTCCAACTACGCGAAAGAGCACCACTTTGGCCATTTGATTGATGTACAGCACCAATATTTATTACGTTATTGGTTATCCCTAAAAATTCCCAATTATTTTTAAAAGAAATAAAAACTTCGGGTTCATGATTGGTTTCCCGAAATGGACTAGAAAAATCGCTGTTGTATGCTTGCCAGAAAGATAGATTGGTATAAGCAACATAAATATCACCATAATCCTTGTACAACCCTCTCCAGATCGGGAATTTAAGACTGATTTGAAATTTTACCTCTGCACTATCTAAGTGTTTATCTCCCACCACAGACTGAAATGATTCTTCATTGCGATCAAAGTTATAGGCAAATGGTAAGGCGTAATTTGGTTTGTGCGCCGTAAGCATAAAAGGATTTAATTCTACTTCTTTCTCCAGCTTTATACGTCTTTCTATTGGATCTGATTCATCTATATCTTGCGAATTATTAGCTTGGTCTTGATCGGACTTTATAGCATCAGAAGAACCAGTCCAAAGAAAATGATCAGAGCATTCTTTTCGTATATCTCCTATTGTTTTTTCATTATTTGCAATTTTAATTGCTTCTAGTAAACAACTATCCAACTTGTTTGACTCTGCATTTAAGGAAGGTGATATCGTCGTGGTTGTCAAAATTACCAGTATTGAAAGCAAATTTTTCGTATCAAAAAAGTCTTTGCTTCTGAACCTGTCAAACTGTATTAAAAACTCTTTTGTCTCTGATGATTTAATCATTTTCTATATCCTGTAAAACTAAATACTGATAAGTTTAATACAAGCGACTAATTAATGATTGTTTCTCTTGCTTCAATACGATAACTTTCATGACAACTTTGGGACTTTTTCATTACCATATCCAAAGATTTCGTATGCTTTACAACAGAATCCATACCTTCAATTGCTAAGGCTGGCGCAATAACTTGCGTGCCTACCAATACACTGAGCATTTCTGTTACCATATGAATTCGTTGGACGAAGTTGAAAGGAAGTTTTTTCAATTATCACGATTTAGCAAAGATTTACTGAATAAGTTGTTTTTGTGATTTGTTCATAATTAAGTAATAGATAGTTGCAGTAAATTAAGTATTTTCAGTCTCCAGACGACCATCTCTTAAATAAAAAATATGGTCGAAACGGTCGTAAATTTTTTCATCATGTGTAACTGCTAAAATGGCAGCTTGCTGTTCAGCCGCAACTTTGCGTAAAAGATCCATTACGATGCCTGCACGTACTGAATCGAGTGCAGCCGTAGGTTCATCAGCAAGAATAATTCGGGGGCGATTGGCTAAAGCTCGAGCAATTGCGACACGCTGTGCCTCACCACCAGAGAGTAGAGCAGGAAAAGCTTTTTTGCGCTGCCCCACTTCCAGATATTCCAGCAGTTCAATTGCTCTTGCTTTGGCTTCTACTGTACTGAATCCTGCCAGATTAAGCACAATGGCAACATTATCTGTACTGTCAAGAAAAGGGATAAGGTTGTGGGACTGGAAAATAAATCCGATTTTTTCTAGGCGCAGTTTCCGCAAATCGGACCGTAGCCAATGCCCATCATAGACAGTTTCACCGTCAAGATTAACCCATCCGCTACTGGGTTCCAGAATACAGCCAATTACATTTAAAAGCGTACTTTTTCCTGACCCACTGGGGCCAAGCAAACCGATAACCTGACCAGGGTAGACTTCTATGCTTACCTCACGCAAGGCATCAACACGGGCATCACCCTCACCAAAATGTTTGGATACGTTTTGCAACTTGACAAGGGCCTCTGACTGAACACTATCACTCATAACTTTATCCTCCTAATGCCGTTGCAGGATCTACTTTCAGGGCGAGCCGAACACCAAGCGCACTGGCAAGAACACAGACCAGCATGACCACTCCGGCAAGTGCAAGTCCATCCTCTGGCTGAAGAACAACTCGACGCGGGAAAATGTCTTTAATATTGATAATCAACAGAGCACCAAAACCAAACCCAATCATTCCCATTGCTAATGCCTGCTGTATAATTAACCCAATAATTGTCCGGTCAGGTGCGCCTATCAGCTTGAGTGTTGCGATCTCGCGTATCTTGTCCATAGTCATGGTGTAGATAATAAGCGCAATAATTACAGTGGAGACTATGAGCAACAGAACAGTAAAAAGACCTATCTGTTTACGCGCTCTATCTACAACAGAACGTAAAAGGATATTTTCTTGGTCTAGCTGGGTCATGGCTGACAAGTGCTTCCAGCGATAAATTGCTTTAACAGCAGTTTTGGGGTTGGCCTGAGGCATAAGTCGAGCAACAATGGCATTAACGGTATCAAGATCAACCCCTTGTTGAGCATTTCCACGCGCTATTTCACGACGTGCGGCAGCAGGTGCAAGTTCAAATTGTAGTTCCTGAGAATCGAGCAGGGTAATATAGATAACTGGATCCCCTCCTGATGATACCTGACCGTTCGTTAATCCCACAACGGTAAAATTATTCCTCCCTAATTTGATGCGTTCGCCAATTGATAATTGAGTGCGACGATCTGCAACCATTTCATAATGACTACGACCAATAGATCGTCCCTTAACAATTTTATCCGGCCCACCGAGTCGTCCTGGTTCATAGCCAACAACATACAGACGCAATTTTTTGCTTTTATAATTTGCTTCAAGAGATTGGTAGGTGACTGCTCCTGTTTCCTTTATGCCATGGAGGCGAGCAATAGCCTCGCGTGTATCACCGGGAATACGAGATGATTCGGCAAATGGCCCCCGAGATCCAGATTCAACCACCCATATATCAGCGACAGGCGCACGAGACAAGGTCAGGGCATCAGCTACAAGCCCTCTATAGATACCGATCATAGACAGGACGACACCTAAAAGCAGACCCAGTCCAAGACAGGTTAAAAGAAACCTCCCCATATTATGCCGAATATCGTAATAGGCCAGGTTCATCTTATTCTCCTTTTATCAAGGATACTTTACGCCCTTTTTTTATTCCGTCAGGTACGTTCGTCACGACTTGCAAGTCTGTTTCCGGACCTTCTATAACTTCTACACGTCCATCAAGCGTTTTATGACCAAAAGTGACAGGCTTAAGTTGTAAACGGCCTTTCTTAACTACCCATACAGCACCACTTGACCCATTGAAATTATCTATTGCTGTTTCTGGAACCAGCAAAGCTTCTTTAAGTACGGCCGTTTGGATGAAAATTTCAGCTTGTTCTCCTAGATAAAACTTTTCTGGGCAACCATTACAGCGAATATAGACACGACGCTCTTCGTTGACACGATCACTTTCAATATCTATGCGAACCACTATGCCTTGAAATTTATTATTCGGTAGAGACCTAAGTCGTACTTGTGCGTGCTGTCCTACGCGAATATACCCTGCACGCGCTTCATCCACATAACCCAATATCCAAACTGTTTTGGGATCAATCATGGTAAAAACCGCCTCTCCTGGGGATAAAACCGTTCCCAGTTCTTTATGTCTTTCAATCACAAGACCATCATAGGGGGCTCGTAAGGTGTGACGCTCTAAGCGTTGTATCTCTATATCATATAGAGCGCGTGCATTCGCAAGCTCTGCCTTTGCCACATAAATTTCTATTTGGGCAATATCCAACTCAGTTACTGCGACATCTTCTTCCATCTGTGTTTTATCAGCCTGTTCCTTAGAGACCAATTTTCGAGAAAGTAGTGTTTGGGAACGTTTATTATTTTCCTTTGCCAAAGCAAGGGTCGATTTCATTTTTGGAAGAGTAGATAGGGCTTTTTTTAACCGAACTTCAGCAACTTTAATAGCGGTGTTGGTCTGTTGCGTTTTTGCCTGTTGTTCCGCACTATATAAACGTGCAAGGATAGCACCTTTTTTAACCGTGTCTCCTTGATCGGCATTCAGTTCCGATAAAGCTGCTCCAACTTCAAACCCTACCGGGGATAGTATTTTTGCTTCGACAGTTCCCAGTCCATAAACGGTTACTTCTATATTTTGTTCAGCAGTTGCGGTTTCGACAGATAGTGGTCTATTTTTATAATAAAAAGTAGCTAAAAAAATGACGGCTATTGTAGTAACAGACCATAAAATAATTCGTATTTGATGTTTATCCATAGAGCGGCCCTTCATTTATAAAATATTTTTACCTGCATTTCCCTTTTTTAGATTATGCACAGTCACCCCCCTTAGCTGGAAACAAACATTACTACAAAAAAAATCAGTCCCAGCATTGTTGAAATCAAAGTCATTTTACGCAACCTGGGAAGTTGCCATGCCATAATAAACCCAGAGATAAGCAAAAAAAGTAGGCCAACGGCCAAAATAGTGGCATAGACTTTAAAAGCAATACCACCTTTTGCTTTATGCAGTTGAACAAAATGTCTATGCCAGCCTGTATTCTTTATTTTCAATTGTGCGATAAGCGGATCTGAGGTTGGTTCTAAAACGACATCCTTGCTGGAACCTGTCCACTCCAGTTGAAATGATTGCCCAATTTTTTTGATTTTAGCTTTTCCTGTGGGTAAAGAGACTTGCTGTTTATTTAGCTCTGTTTCCACTACATTAATTAAATAGCTAAGTTCTTCTTGAAACGGTATTTTTAGATGTAATTTTTGAACCGTTGTTTCATAATCTCCTTTTATTCCCCAGGTATAAAAAGCTCCTGTTACAAAAAACATGATTGCAATAGGCAATATGAATACAGCAATCAGTACGTGTACTTTCATCAGTATAGGGCGATTAATCATTTACTTTCTCCTTAAATTGTAAGCTGGGAGCTTATCAAGCAAAGCGTGATAACAGCGGTCACGAATACGGATTTCTAACGGTTGATTATTGCCGATAGACCGCGTGAAGTATACTTTTATTCGCTAACTTTAAAAACAGTAGGGAAACGATTATAAACAATACTGCCATCATCTAATCTATAGCCAGAAAATATAGAAAATACGCCTGGCATTCCTTGTAATTGACCTTGGAAAATCTGTAACGTATACCCCTCAAGTAATTGCTGTGCGCTCTTTGTTGCAGGAAGATTGTTGGCTTGTCCATCCCAGGCTTGCCAATTATCAGCATTATGCGTGAAAAACTGAGTTTGATCACTGTTTTCAGCCTGATAAGAAGCGACTATCACCCAATCGACGACTTTATTCAAGTCATTAGCATTAGCTGTAATTTGGTGAGTGACTGTAATCGTATCTTCACCTTTTATCGTGCTGCCATTTTGTAATAAATCTTGTTCAGAATTGATTGAGGCAACAAAGCACGTTTTATCTTCACTGACATGACCGGCTGGATTTAAAAGTATGGCATTACCATGCATCATATCAGGTTTAGGCCGATCAAGAATGCTAGCCACAGCCTCGCTACTCATATACTGAGCAATGTATTCCCCTTCAATATTAATAATCTGGCGTGAAAATGCGCGTAAATGATTATGGGAGGCCTGCATTAACTGTGTATACATGACTTTTAGTTCGTCATTATCTGTTTCTGCAATGGCATTTTCTAAATCAAAAATATCCACTTCTTCAACCATTGCTCCTACTTTAAAGGCTTCTAGTTTGGATTGACTACCCTTAGCCAGTAAATCGTCATAAAGATTTTGTAACACGGTGTTGTTAAATTGACCTACCTCACTACTAGCCGGGTCAGGAAGCTGATAGGCATCCAGAAATACCTTCACTTTATCCATGTGTTTTTGCTCAGAAGCTGCAATATTAGTAAAAACCTGGGTATTCCACTGTCCATAGAGTGTTTTATAAACATCTCTGGCTAATTTTTCTTCTTCGCGCATAAAGTTTAAAGTATCTAATTCCTTTTCAGACAGTGTGCGAATCAACACTTGTTCGCTGGTTAATTCGCAAAAGGACTCTTGTCCCGGCCCTCCCATGCCTTGTCCTTGTTTAGCGACAGCTTGAATGCTTATTGAACTAAGAGTCAATGTCATAAGTAAGGTACTATTTAATAATTTTTTCATCAGTTATTTTCCTTGTGCTTTATTTTACCAAATCTCTGTTTTGTTGAAATTTCATTCTACGTTTATCCATGCCCATGCCAGTGTTTGAATTATTCACTTCAATTTGATACATTTCATGACAATCTTTACAGAGACTGAGTGCTTCACCCAATTGCTTTAATGTATGTTTAGGGTCTTTAATTGACTCTGCGTCATCAGCAATAGCATCAAAAGCCATATGTACCGCTTTACCTTGCATCATAAATGCCTTGGGTAAAATGCCATGTAATTTATTCTCTGGTTTTTTCTTCATCCCCATGCCTAAACGCCTGGCCTGTTTGGCAACAGTATCCATATCATCAGTAGCTAGGGCTGCAACAATCGCTTGTGTTCCAGCTAATAAACTACGCATTTCAGATAATACATGTGCTTGTTGTGCTTGATTAAGTGGAAGCGTTTGACGTTGGTCAAACTCGTTGATATTGTGAGCTGAACCTAAACGCTTACGCTGCTGTTTATTTTCCCTTTTGTTAATCAAGGTTACACCTTGCTCTTTTGCCCGTTGCTTCATCCGCTCTTGATTTTCTTTACGGATTTCCGCCTTTTCCTCAGCCGTTGTTGCGGCACGCATTTTTGAGCGTTGCTCATTGCGTTCTTGTTCTGTCATAAGCTGTCGACCTTGAACTTGTTTCTGTGTTTGTATTTGATCTTTTTCTTGAGTAATAACAGGGTCAGCCGCAAAGACTAACCGTGATGGCAGAAGCAGAGTGGTTGCCATAGCAACTATTATTATTGGTTTAATATTCATTAAATGATTTTCCTGGTGAATATGAATTATTTCTAGGAATCTGTTCAACCTAGAAAGATTGTTATGAAGTAAATAAAGATTTCGAGCACCGCCCCCCAAGCACAAATGACTATAGCACAGTAGGTCTCGAATATTAAAAAAACCTGCCACAAAAAAAATTGTAACAGCTATTAATATGCAGTTATTAACTTCTGGTCAGTTAAGGATCATTGTCCTCAAAAATAATATTATCCCTTGTTTTTTTGTCTAGGTTTATATATTAACCTAGACAAATCAGTTGAACATGGAATTTGTGGAAAATCTGGGCAAAAAAGACAAAGAGTCACTCGCAAATAATGACCATAGTCCTTATCAAGAGTGACCCTGCAGATTTTTTTGCCAAGATTTCTTCACAAAACTATGGAGCGATTATTCTTCACCGAATGGGTGAGTTCTAACAAACCTCATTACATATGATTTTCAACGGATTGGGTAAAAACTTAGCGTTCAACTGATTTTTCTAGGATTAAGGACGACCTCTACCAACTCCCATACCTTTAGAATTCATATTTTTGCGAAATCCCTTACCACCACCTCTAATCGGTGGCTCATCAGTCAACGTTACTCCTTGCTGTTTTGCACGCTCTTTCATACGATTGTGATTTTCGCTACGGATTAGCTCTCTTTCCTCGGCTGTTTTTGCTGCACGCATTTTAGAACGGTTTTCAATACGCTCTTGTTCAGTCATGAGCTGAATACCATAGACCTGTTTTTGTGTTTGTACTTTATCTCTTTTCAGAGGGTTATCAGAGTCAGCGGCCAATGCTAAGTTTGATGAAAAAACCATTATGGTTGACCACACTATTGTCATTTTCATTAAAGTATTCATTTAGATTCCCCTAGTAAAAATGGGTTGTATATAAAACCGGGTCACATAAAGCCTCTGCATCCCACTTCCAGAGGATTTTCTTATTATCAGCACATTCAATATCAACGGCGTCCTTGTCCTTTTCTACCTTTTCCATTTGATGAGCCACGCTCCATTGGAGAGTTCACAATGGCATCAGCAACAGCTTGATCTAAAACTAAAGATTCGTACACAACACCCATTGACTCCAGTTGTCTAACAAAAGCCCTTAAATGGTTTCGTGACCCTCTTAATAGGTTTTCGTAAACATTTTTGATGTCAGTTTTATTGGTTTTATTAATGGCCTTTTGAAGATCAATTATATCTACTTCTTCAATTAATATGCCTGTAAGAATCGCATTTTTTAACTCTACTAATGGACTGGTATTATTATCGTAAAATTCTGAAAACACCTCATTTGTAAAGATTCCAATGGCATCATCTAATACAGGGTCTTCAATTGAATACTTGTCTAGCAAGCGTTTTACACTATTCATATGTTTTTGCTCAGCTAAAGCAATATTGTTAAAAATACGGATATCAAAATATTCGCCTAATATTACATAAACGTCCCGAGCTAACTTCTCCTCTTCACGCATATAAACTAAATCATTTTGTTCTTCAGCCGTCAATGCCTGTACTTGTAGATTTCTATTACCCTGATTTTTATTAAATTGCCCTCTATTACCTTCTGCATAAGACAAACTACTGACTGATACAATCAGAGCTGCCGCAATTAACTTTATATTTTTCATTTCTTTCTCCCGTTTATTTTTTAAAATAATTTGTATCTCGTTTTTAGTTTAGTAAATAAGCATTGCTAAAGTATTTCCATTTACGGATAATTTGTTACAACATGTTACGGAGAAAGAAAACTATTGGATAATACAAATAAAACCCAAATCCTGATTGTTGACGATGATGAAGCCTTGTGTGATCTGCTTTGCCAATACTTGAAGAAGCAAGGGTTTCCTGCCGATTATGTTGAGGATGGAATGGCAATGGATCGCTATCTTGAGCAAACAACACCCGCTCTTATTATTCTTGATCTTATGATGCCCGGAGAAGATGGTTTAAGCATTGCTAAGCGTTTGACGAGTGAACAGAATATTCCTATCATTATGCTATCTGCTTGTGGTGAAGATGTTGACCGTATTTTAGGGCTAGAAATGGGCGCGGATGATTATCTGGCAAAACCCTTTAACACGCGTGAATTGCTAGCACGTATTCGGTCGGTATTGCGTCGTCATCACCCTGAAATTATTAAGGATAATAAAGAAAAAAATCGTTTCAGCTTCGGAGCCAATACGCTTGATATCTTGAGCCAGGTACTCACACAAAAGGGTAAAAAAATCCCACTGACGCAAGGCGAATATTCTTTGTTAAAACTTTTTTTAGAAAACCCGAATAGAGTATTATCCAGGGATACATTACTCGAAAATCTAAAGGGCTATGAATGTTCACCTTTTGATCGAAGTGTAGATGTCCGTGTCGCACGTTTACGCCACAAAATAGAAACGGATACAACAAATCCAGAATTTATTCAAACAGTATGGGGACAAGGATATAAATTTTTACTAGCAGACCGAGAAGAATGAAATTCTTAAAACGTCTGGATTCTTTATTTGTCAAAACCAGTTTAACTCTCACTTTTGGTCTTTCGCTGTTTATCTTATTAGCGACATCTTTTACCTGGTTTTTTATTTTAAATCCATTATCTACAGGTGCAGCTAATGATATGGCTGCTTTAATTAACATAACGGCTAAAACATGGGTGTCACTTCCTGAACAAGAACGAAAAAAATTTGAAAAAAAAATTGCCAAGCAACACGCTATTTTTTTTAGCCATAAAAACAATTCAACTCAAAAATTAAAAAAAAACTATCCATTCGTTAGGCGTTTGCAGAAAGCCATACAAAAATACACGGGACAACAGGTTTTGATAGAACAAAAAATCGATAATCATGATCTCTTATGTTTTAAACTTGGCTATGCTAAAACAATAATAAACATTTGCTACTTTCATAGCCGGCCTGGTCCAAGCCCCCCCATTGCAATAACAGGTATATTTATCGCAGCTACTTTTCTCGTTATTATTCTAACTCTTCTATTAGTCCGACGGATAACTCGTCCAGTTAAAAAACTATCCAATGCTGCTAATTTATTTGGCAAGGGACAATATTCGATCCGAATACCTGAAACAGGACCAACTGAACTGGCTTTATTAGCACATAGTTTTAATCAAATGGCAAAAGAAATAGCGCATACCATTGAAAATAGGGCGATTCTTTTTGGTGGTATTTCTCATGATTTAAGATCACCCATTACACGTATGCAGGTTGCTCTGGATTTATTAGATCAAGATCAGGATAAAACCTTAATAACACACTTAAAGAACGACCTGTCGGAAATGGAACTCCTTATTCAACAATCATTAGATTTTGTTAAAGGGTTAGATAAACAAAACGCTATTGAAATTAATCTGGATGATGTTTTCAATACAATCATTGATGATTACCGTAAACAAGACCTTTATATCAAACTTTTAGCAGAGCCATGTGGAATTTGTAAAATAGATATTCAAGCCCTTCGACGTGTATTATCAAATCTATTGGATAATGCTTTTCATTATGGAAGCAACAGCCCTGTAACCCTGTCTTATAAAAAAGAAAAACATCAATTATTTATTCAAGTTGTGGATGAAGGCCCAGGAATACCATTAGAAAAACTCGACATTGTTTTTCAGCCTTTTTATCGCTTAGAGCATTCCCGTAACAAAAAAAAGGGTGGAAGCGGTTTAGGGTTGGCAATCGTTAAACAGCTATGTGATGCACATGGATGGGAAGTAAAACTGCTTCTTAGAAAGAGTCAAGGTTTAGAGGCACGCTTACAGATTTCAATATGCAATTAGTGAAGACAAAATAGAAGATTTCACGAAATATTAGCATACTGGTGCAGCAAGTTTAGCATCCTAAAGTTGATTGACTCTTTAGTAACACTTCATTTAACGACTTATCATTTTTGATGAGTTTCATTTTGTTACCTATTTTTTTAATATTCTTAATTGTGTCATATTTTGCATGAGCTCTAAATAACCAAATTAACATAATTTGAAATTAGCATCAGGGTCTGATCATATTGATTTTTTTAGTTAATTTCATTGAACTATAAAAATTAACAAGTGTCATCCTTAGAAGTTTATTTTACTCAAATCACCTTGTTCCAATACAACGGATTTGCTGAATGATAATACTAACCCTTTAATTCTGTAATTGTAAAAATAGGCCCTCAGCAAAGATGTTATTTTCCTCTCCGGCTTTTCTATTCTTCTTTTTACCCATTGTTTTAAGTCTTTATTATCTATTTCCAGATAAAGCCAGAAACAACTTATTACTTGTAGCAAGTTTAATTTTCTATGCTTGGGGCGAACTGTATTATGTGTTACTCATGTTATTTTCCATCTTTATAAACTATGGTTTTGGTTTGGCTGTTCAGCCAAATAAACCAGATAAATCCAGGAAAATAGCTCTAGGTATAGCCATCACATCAAACCTATTGATACTAATTGGTTTTAAATACGCCAATTTTATAACTGATAACATCAACATTCTTCTAAGTGAGCTATCTCTAAAAACGATCAATCTGACACAAATTCCTTTACCTATTGGGATTTCTTTTTTCACCTTTCAAGCAATGTCTTACGTTATTGATGTGTCTAAAAAAGAAGCAACGGTTCAAAAAAACATATTTGATCTAGCACTTTATATATCGCTATTTCCTCAACTTATTGCCGGGCCTATTGTTCGTTTTCATGATGTGGCAGAGCAAATTCGCCATCGAGTCGTTTCCTTCTCACTTTTTTTTAGCGGAACACAACGATTTATTTATGGCTTAGCTAAAAAAATGCTCATAGCCAATCCACTCGGTGCTGTTGCAGACCAAATTTTTTCGTTGGCAGCGGATGATTTATCCATGGAGACAGCGTGGCTAGGTATCTGCTGTTACACCTTACAGATCTATTTTGATTTTTCTGGGTACAGTGACATGGCAATTGGCTTAGGTCGTATGTTTGGGTTTCGTTTCCTGGAGAATTTCAACTACCCCTATATTTCTCGGTCAATTCAAGAATTCTGGCGTCGCTGGCATATTTCGCTTTCCAGCTGGTTTAGAGACTATTTATACATCCCTTTAGGTGGAAATCGAAAAGGTTCAATTAGAACCTATGTAAACTTGCTCACCGTTTTCTTTCTCTGCGGTTTATGGCATGGTTCTAGCTGGAACTTTATTGCCTGGGGCTTATTTCATGGCGGATTTTTAATGCTTGAAAGAATGGGGCTGGGAAAGTTTATGTTACAACAAGCTAAATTGTTACAACATGGCTATACACTACTTATTGTGATGGTTGGCTGGGTCTTTTTTCGTGCTGAAAGTATGTCAAGTGCATGGACATTTTTACAGACGATGTTTATGCCTATCAAATCAGAAACTGTCTATCCTGCCATTTATTATCTAACAGAATATGTTGTGATCTGTTTAATTCTTGGGGTTATCCTTGCCACTCCGATTTGGTCAAACCTCAATAAAAAATGGATTAATCAACTCTGGGCACCCCATTCAAAAACAAACACGTCTCTGGCAATTGGACATAACCTGGCAACAGCGGTGTACTTATCCTTTTTAACCTTATGTTGCTTTGCATCTATTGCAGCTAATACTTACAACCCATTTATCTATTTCAGATTTTGAGCAAAAATATGACCTATAAACCAGAGTTATTTTTTCGCCTTATTTCTTTGTTATTTTTTCTTGTCCTGGTTTATCCAGGGTTAGCATCTGTCTTAACTTCCCAAGATGCTTCTTTAGAAAAACGTAGTCTTGCAAAGTTTCCTGACTTGCCTACAGATACAAAGTCACTCCGTAAATTTTCATCACGTTTTGACCAATATATGCGGGATCATATGGGTGCGCGAAACTGGCTGGTCAAACAATATTCTAAAGCTCTCCTAAGCTTAAATACCCCCCCCAAAAACACCTTGATTTTAGGAAAAAAAGATTGGTTATTTTATGCTAATGAACGGACGATTCAAGATTATCAAAACACAGAGTTATTCACCGAAAAACAATTAAAAATATGGGGAGATAGTTTAGCTATAAGACAAAAAGTTTTAGCTAAAAAAGGTATTGATTATTTATTTGTTATTGCTCCCAATAAGCACACTATTTATAGCGAATATTTGCCCGATTTTATCGTTAAAAAACATGATCACTCACGGTTAGATCAGTTGACGGAGTATCTAGCACAAAACACTGAAGTCAATTTTCTTGATTTACGCCCCGCCTTATTTGAGGCAAAAAAACATAACTTACTTTATTGGAAAAAAGACACGCACTGGAACCGCATAGGTGCAGCTGTTGCCCTAAAAGCGCTGGCACATAAACTCAATAAAATGGGATACCCTGTTAAGGTCGTTGCATCAGACTTTGATCAGTGGACGCATCGCCATAAACGCAAAATGGATCTAGCAGGGTTCCTTGGTGGAGCAATAAAAAATGAAGCCTATGGGCCATCTTATGATGAGAAAGATCTACCTTGTATAAAGCGACAAAATAAATCACTAAAGTGGCGGAAAAAAGATAGATTAGAAACTAATGTTCAAGTTTCAATTTGTTCCTTACAACAGAAAAATCTTGTGATGTTCAGAGACTCATTTTCCATTGAAATGCTGCCCTTTATTTCACATTTTTTTTATAAATCTACTTATATCTGGGGTTTACCTACTAAAGATATGTTTCAATATTTTGTCCGCACAGATACTGACATAGTAATTGAAGAACGGGTGGAAAGAAAATTAAGAGAAATGCCATACCCAAAAAAATGGATAATGAATTCTGACACATCTATTTGAAATACATGCAGTAATATTTCTTATCCATTGTTGTTTAACGGTTGTGTGCGTGAGGAGTATGAAATTAAAAAATCAAAGAGGTTGGAGTAAATTAAGATGCTGTCTCTGGTCTTTGTTTTACTTTACCCTATCCCGATTATTTATTATTTTAGAGTATAAATTGACTTGATCAAGTTCCCCAGCCGTTTGCTACACTACATCCAGGATTATCCTTCGTACTTGATAATTGTATATCCTTGACTACTTTTGTTTTCCACTTTAGCACTATCCTTTGGATGTGAAGAATACGGGGTTATCATTCATCATATGCTTCCCTTTCATTACTGAATCTTCAGCGTTGAGGTTAGCATTTTGCATATGCTTTCCTGTCATTACTGAGTCGGCAGCGTTAGGGTTAGAGTTTTGAATCTTTTTGTCTTCTGCAACTGCAGAAAAAAAGAACTCAAAACAATTGTTATTATAATTTTTTTCATTTAGTTACCTCTTTATTAATCGAGCCTTAAATTAAAAGTCACTAAAAAGATATTAAGTTTATATTTTAGACAGACATACTACAGAGTGCCAATATTTTTAAGTTTCTCTCTATAGACTGGTTAACTATGGCTTTATTAATAACTGTATAACTCAATTATCCTAACTAAACAACCTCCAATCAAGTATTAGTATTATTAGGGGGGTAGATACGAATGGCACTTAACTTAAGCAATTAAAATAATATAAATCAGTTGGTTAAAAAAGGTTTGCCTACTTATTTCATCCTGTTTTTCTTATTCATCTGTAGTTATAGCTGTATTTTGTTAAATTTACAATAACTGCAAGCGATTGATTATAAACAATTAATCTGTAAAGTGAGTACCTTTCGTATCTGCCCCCTATTATTATTTCTTTCTACAGCCAACCTTTGTATTCCTCAGTGGTAAATTCTACAAAATACGATTAATATAATTTGATATGTCGGTAATTTCCTCCAGACAAAGCGAATGCTGAATAGGATATTCATGCCAACTAATAAGGTAGTTCATCGCCTTTAAACGGTTAAAAGAGTCTTGAGCTATTTGTTTGTGAATAACCGGATCCATCGTACCGTGCGCCATAAAAATAGGTGTCTTATTATTTGCGGATGCACGTTCTGTTTCAAGTTGTTTAGTTGTCGGTATATAGGTTGATAACGCTATAATTCCTGCTAATTTTTGTGGATATCTTAAGCCTGCATGTAAAGCAATAACACCGCCCTGAGAAAAACCAGCCAATACAATATTTTCAGCTTTTATACCTTTATCTATTTCATTTTGAATTAATTCAGTAAGCTGTGTAGCCGATTTATATATATCATCAACAGCGACTTCTCTATCTAAAGAGGCATCGATAATGTCATACCAGGAACGCATTTTCGCCCCACCGTTGATAGTTACAGCTTGAATCGGTGCATTAGGAAAAACAAAGTTAATATATTCTGCTTTGTCCAACGATAACTCAGGAACAATACTTTCAAAGTCATGACCATCTGCACCTAAGCCATGCAGCCAGATAATGGAGTACGTATGAGTTGATGTGGCGAGTATTTCTATACAGGTAAGAGTTGAGGACATAATTATTAACAAGCACTATTGAATTAAGACTTTATTATATGTCTTTTAGTTTGTTATATGTCTCCAAATTATTTGTTTATTATTAGGAGAGTCAAGCGGGAATTAATTTATAACCTTAATAAGTTTTAAGTAAAAGGCATAAGAACCTCTCTGCTCAATTGTTTGCCAGATTATCCTTATCCTCCCATTCTTTCCAATATGAAAAAATCACAGGAAACACAATCAATATCATCAATAAAGCAGTAAAAACTCCACCTACCATAGGAGCCGCAATTCGTTTCATCACATCTGCACCGGTTCCATCACTCCATAAAATAGGTATAAAGCCTAATAATAAAGTGAGGCTGGTCATTAGCATGGGTCTAATCCTTAGTGCAGCGGCTCTACTAATGACCTCACTTAAATTATTGTGCAATTGCTCTTTTGAGCATTCTTCACAATGGATTCGCAAATATAACATCATTAATACGCCCATTTCTGCTACTAGGCCAGCGAGTGCGATCAATCCAACCCAAACAGCTATGCTGAGCTTATAATCTAAAATATAGAGCAACCAAACTGCTCCTGTAAGCGCAAAAGGAATTGTGCAAAGAATAATTAAGGCCGCTATTACTGAGCCATGATTAAAATATAGTAATAGAAAAATAATACCTAAGGTTAATGGTACCATCAAGCGAAGTTTTTCTTCTGCTCGTTGTAAGTATTTAAACTGCCCCGCCCAGCTAATGCGATACCCTGCTGGAATATTAGCTTTTTCGTTAATAACTGTTCTTGCTAGTTCTACATAGTCTGCAATACCCGTATCTTTAATATCAATAAATACAAAAGAAACCAATTCTCCATTTTCATTACGAAGCATAGGAGGTCCATGATTAAAATTAAGCTCTGCGACTTGACTGATAGGGATTGGGTGTCCACTAGGGGTATCTACTAAAATTCGTTTTAATGCCTCAGGATTATCTCTATATTCCCGCGCATATCGCAAATTAACTGTATATCGTTCACGGCCAGCAATAACTTGAGTGACTTCTTCTCCACCCACTGCAGCTTTAATGGTATCTTCCACGTCAGCGATTGTCAGTCCGTAACGTGCTATTTTGGCTCTATCAATGTCAAAATCCAGATAATGTCCTCCCGTTAAACGCTCTGCAAAAGCGCTACGAGTGTAAGGCTTTGTTCTTTCATCATTTTGTAAGATTTTTTCAAGATCCACTGCTAGTTTTTCAAGTGTTTCAATATTATCACCTAATACTTTAATACCCAGGCTAGATCGAATACCTGTTGCAAGCATTTCAGTTCGTGTTTGGATTGGCATCCACCAGACATTTGGCATACCAGGGTAGTCCAGTGTTTGATCCATTTCTGCGATCAACTCATCCCAGCTCAAGCCTTCTCGCCATTCTTCTTTGGGCTTTAAAGTAATAATGGTTTCTACCATAGATAAGGGTGCTGAGTCTGTAGAGCTGGTAGATCTGCCTATTTTACCGAATACATGATTAACTTCAGGAAACTGCTTTAATTGCGCATCCATTGCCTGGAGTGTTTTTCCAGCGGTTGTGATTGACATACCTGGGGGAGAACTTGGCATATACAAAATGCTTCCTTCATTTAAAGGTGGCATGAATTCTGTTTCTAACAGTTTAAAAATAGGTATTGTTATAATTAGCATCAAAAATGCACCTAATAGGATGTGCTTTCGATGATTTAATGCAAAAAGAACAATCGGTTGATATAAGGCATAAATTCTTCGTATCAATTGATCCTTTGAAGGGTTTTTTTCTTTACGAATTAATACAGCAGCTAAAGCTGGCGTAAAAGTAATAGCAAGTAAAGCCGCAAAGCCCATGGCATATGTTTTAGTATAAGCCAAAGGTCGAAACAATCGACCTTCTGTTCCCTCAAAAACAAACACAGGTAAAAAGGATAAGGTTATAATTGCTAAAGAAAAGAAAATACTCGGGCCTACTTCTTGCATTGCGTTAATAACAATTTCTGCCTGAGGTTTATCTGATTTTTGACTCAAGCGGCGATGAATATTATCAAGCATAACAATTGATGCATCGACCATGGCGCCAATAGCAACAGCAATACCTCCCAACGACATTATGTTAGCTGTAATATTATGACTTTGCAGTGGAATAAAAGCTAATAAGATAGCAACCGGGAGGGTAATTATTGCAATAATGGTGATTCGAAATTGGCGTAAGAATATAAAAATAATTAAAGAAACAACGATAAACTCTTCAATTAAGGTCTTTTTTAATGTATCAATAGCTTCAGATATTAATGAAGACCTATCATAGGTGGTCACAATCTCAAGACCTGGTGGTAAAGATTGGCGAATACTTTCTATGCGTTGTTTTACTCCTTGAATAACTTTCATGGCATCCTCACCATATCGCATAATGACAATACCCCCTACCACTTCACCTTCTCCATCTAGTTCTGCCAGCCCTCTACGCATCGCAGGGCCTAAACTAACTTTCGCAATATTATCTAAAAGCAAAGGAACTCCGTGTTTATTGCTTTTTATTACGATTTGTTTAATATCAGTAATGGACTTGATATAACCCCGACCCCGGATAAAATGCTCATGGCCCGCGATTTCAATAACACGCCCACCTACATCATTATTAGAACGGCGTACTGCTTTAGCAATTTGTTTTAAAGTAATTCCATAACTAGCAATTTTATTTGGATCTACTGTAATTTGATACTCTTTCTCAAAGCCGCCAACAGAGGCAACCTCAGCAACACCTGAAACCGATTCAAGCCAAGGACGTAACTTAAAATCCTGAAAACTCCTTAAACCAGCAAGATCATGATGCCCCGATTTATCTACTAATGCATATTGAAAAACCCAGCCAACTCCCGTTGCATCAGGACCTAAAACAGGGTCTGTTCCCTCAGGTAATTTTTTAGCTGCACTACTTATAAATTCCATGACTCTTGAACGCGCCCAATACATATTTGTTTGTTCATCAAAAATAACATATACGAAACTTGCGCCCATAACACTTTGGCCCCTAACAAATTTAACATGCGGAACGGAGAGTAATGAACTGGTTAGCGGGTAAGTGATTTGATCTTCAACCAGGTCGGGGCTTCTACCTGGCCACTCGGTAAAAACAATAACCTGTACATCAGATAAATCAGGTGTTGCATCAATAGGTGTGTTAAGCAAAGATCGATACCCCCAAAAGCTGAAGGCAAAAACAAAAATAAAGGTTGCTAGAGCATGAGTAGAGCAAAAGGCAATAATTTTACCGATAAAATCGCTTGATCCATTATTATTTACCACTGATTCAATCCAGATTTTAATTTACTTTCAGAGGCAATTAAAAAATGTCCTGATTTGACAA
>JAKIVF010000196.1 GCA_021647145.1 Methylococcaceae bacterium
ACTTTTAAATTCAGCACTGTAGGTGGTTCTTTTTTTGCTCATTTTTCCGCTCCAGTTTTTTAGAAATAGTAACTAAATTGGAATAAGATGTCTTGGTTCTGTTGTCTGAATTTGTTGGGGTATTATAGTTGTCTGAATTTGTTGGGGTATTATATTGGAACATATTGCACCGCAAACTCCAACTAAAGGAGAACCAGTTGCGGCAGGTTATTGTGAATATGATGATTCGTTTAAAAACGAATATATTGATTGCCTAGGAAATTACTTGCTTCTATCTAAATCGCATAATTGTTCAGTTGGAAACCAGCCATTTAGTAAAAAAAGAGAATCATATACACAGCTTGCTCAGCAAAGAGAGATACAAGATATGGCAACGGAAATTTGGGACAAAGAGAAAATCAAGGAGCGTAAAGATAAAATAGTGAATTTTATACTTGAAAACCTTTAAAAGGTACACTGATGGGTGATAGTTCGGCACTATGATTTCCTATAGCGAAACCGTTAAACAACTCAGAAATGCTGAAAAATCACTTAAATCAGTGCAAGAAAGTTAATAACCCTCTATATACAAAGAGGTAGTTATCTCACATTCATCTCATTAACCTTTAATATTTATGATAATCAAACCAAAAGTAGGAATTGATTCCATAAAACTTGGTATGACTAGAGTACAAGTAGAACGACTGTGGGGTAAGCCAAATACTATCGACGAAGATTTTATTTCGATTTATGCGGATCCAAACATCCCTAAAGATAAATGGATATACTGGGAATATAGTCGTGGTGTAGAGTTATGTTTCCATTCTACAAATGATTTTTTATTAAGTCACATTGATATTTACTCTTCTGATGCGATATTTGAAAATATAAAATTAATTGGGTTAAGTGAAAGGGAGTTGTGGTTAAAGTTTAACACTTCGCGCCATGATGATGACTATGACACTGACGATGGGTGGGGGCCGAATGTATATGAGATTGATCAATATTGTTTAAATCTTATGGTTAAATATAGAAAAATCACTAACATTACACTTTATCCAGAACATAATGCGACAGGAGACACGCCTATTTGGCCCAACAATCGCGTTTAATTTTTTCTCAGCTATAACCTATAAGTCGGATGAGCGATTGAGCATTATCCGGCAATACCTCTAGCAAAACAAAGGAATACGGTTTAACCTAAAAAATGCAGTTGCTCACGGTTTCCAGATTGAATGATTAAAAAAATTGAGACTCACAAATATGGCATACATAGTCCCCTCAGATATAAAAAAGCTAGAATTTAGCGCAGGCAATAGCCATGAGCTAGACACGTTAGCTTATTTACAAAAAAACCTATCCAATGATTACACTGTCTTTCACGGTGTGCATTGGTCTCGAGAATACCAGTCATGGACACATTTTGGGGAGATTGATTTTGTTGTCCTCAATAAAAATGGCAAGGTGCTTTTTATTGAGCAAAAAAATGGCGCGCTGGATGAGTCTTCAGGTGCTTTGGTCAAGCATTACGGCAATAGTAGTAAAGATGTTGCCGACCAGATTCATCGCTCTATTGATAAAGTCAGGGAAAAATTTCAATGGACACATGGCAAAGGTGAGCGACTTCTTGTTGATTATCTAATTTATTGTCCTGATTATCTGGTTAAATCAATTAATGCGGCTGGGATTAATGCTAGCCGTGTGGTGGATGCATCTCAGAAAGAAAAATTGGCTTCTATCATTGAGTCTTTGTGTGCCATCAGTTCTGAGCAAGCCATCAATTATAAAAAAGTGGAAAACTTCTTTCGCCAGACATTTGAGCTAGTGCCCGATATTCATGCACATAAAGAAAAACTGAATAAAAGTTTTGTCAGGCAGTCAGGCGCATTAGTCAATGTGTTAGCCAATCTTGATATGCAACCATTTCGATTAAGAGTGATGGGAACGGCGGGATCAGGTAAAAGTCTGGTGGTACAAAGCTTTATGGAAAAACAGGCAGGACAGGGAAAACGCCAGCTATTTTTATGTTTTAACCGGATGCTGGCAGAGAAAAGAAAGGCTGTGTGGCTTAATGAGCATAAGGATAATTCTGTTATCCAGACTTTTTACGGTTTTTGCAGTGACTTTCTCACTTGCCAAGGATTGACATTAGATTATCAAAAAATGCATAAAGAGCCAGTCATCTTTTGGCATGATGTGCTGGAACAAGTTATGTCTTTAACGATTGATGAAGCATGGATGTTTGATACTTTAATCGTTGATGAAGGGCAAGACTTCCAAGATGATTGGTTTGAAATTGCCAAACTTTTTCTAAAGGACAATGCCTCTATTTTATGGCTGGAAGACAAACAACAACAGTTGGTGATGGGTCGCTCTGTGGTGTTGGAAAATTTTGTTAGTTACCGTTGTAATATCAATTATCGAACACCTGAAACAATTGCACGGTTTATTTTAAACACTTTACCTGTTAAGTTTGAAATAGGTAATCCTCTACCTGGCTTGGGGGTTGATGTACATGAATATAAAAATGAGCAAGAGCAGCCTAAAAAAGTAGCTAATATTGTCCAGCGATTAATTAAACAAGGGTTTACTCAAGATGAAATTTATATTGTTTCCTGTAAAGGCTCTAATAAATCAGTGTTTAGCCAGCTAGATAAAATTGGTAACTTACCCTTGCGGAGCTTTACAGGTAATTATGATGACGGCGGTCAGCAGGTAATGACGGATGGGAATCTACAATTCGATAGTATTTATCGTTTTAAAGGGCTGGAATCTCCTGCAGTTATTTTAGTGGATATTGATTTTAAAAAACTTCATAAACATCAGCAACATGTTTTATTTTGTGGCATGACACGGGCAACGGTTAAGCTGGATTTGCTGGTTAATATTGAGAATGAGGGAAGTCGAGAGTTATTTATGGGTAAAATTAAATGACTTCCTGATTACCCATGAGTCTCAGCCATTTTAAAAGCACTCTACTAAACACCCCGTCATTCCTGCATTCTCTTAGCAGAAATCAAATAAACAATAATAGATTCCCGATAAAAGACTTCTGGAATGGCGAAGTCTATAGCGAGCTGCAAAGACTCTGTTCACATTTGGCTGAGGCTCATGGGTAATCAGGTAATTCTTTGTTAATTAGTCCGCCCTGAAAAGTAGCTAGAACCGGCTTTCTAAAACGACAAAATTTCTCAAAAATTTTCTGATAGCTTCAGGAGTAGAGTTTTTTGTTGTCTCGTGCTCCTAAATATTATTTTCACAGATAAAATCTGCATAAAAAGAAACAAAATGGCTTCTCTCATCCATTTTGCCATATTCCAGGCACAGGCAACCATTAGCAAATTAATGCTGTCACCTGTAACGTCTTTAAGAAAATGTCGAGTTAGCCTAAAGTCGGTTTTTAAATGGCCAATGATTGGTTCTATCGCGGCTCGCCTCCGAGAACGTTTTCTCTTTTTATCTCGCAGATAACGGTTGTCTCTTTTCATGGGTGGGGTAGGCAAAATGATTTCGGTATTGCCATACTGTTTCTTGCCTCGGCTACTTTCAATATGAGAGAGCACATCAGGCAAGGTATGGTTATCATGGATTGTAATGGTCAAGTTTTCTTGGAAGGATTTTAAGCCGCTTTTTTCATTTCTTTGGTTTTTTGATGAGGCGTTTTATAATCAATAGTAGAGTGCAATCTTTTATAATTATAAAAGCTAATATAGCTAGTCACAGCACTGACTGCAGAGGAGTGATTAATAAAACTC
>JAKIVF010000051.1 GCA_021647145.1 Methylococcaceae bacterium
GTATTTTGGCCCTTGGTTGTTGCTTTTTTTGCCTTTATTATATTACTTGTACCTGCTGTTAATGCATTTAAGCGGCGCTTAAAAGAGACAGTGCAGTAGATTGATGTTTATTCTATTAAGGTAACTGGAAGCAAATAACTCTCCTATCTTATTTGCCTTTTTGTCCGTCTTCATTCTTTTTTCTTAGGGTACATAGCCTGATAAGCCTTGTTCAAGAAGATCGAATACAAACATAATCTTTGTAGAATAAGAGGGTTATTTATTTTCAGCGACCCAATATTTAATTTATGACAAACGATAAAGTTCTATATTCTAATAATGATCATCTCTTAGTGATATTGAATATTAGTGAGCCGGGAGAAGAAAATGGTATTCCATCAAACCAGTATCTTATTTTAAATAAAGTGAAAGGTATTCTCATGTATCCTGGAGGGTTTGGTGTTATGCCTCAGGTACTCCATCAATTAATGAAATACCTTGAACCAAAAGATTTGGTAGGTATTGTTTTATCTCATCAAGATCCTGATATAGTTGGTAGATTAAGCAGCTGGATGGAGATGACAGAGGCTAAAATTTGGTTACGCTTTTTGCCTCATTACGATATTAAAGATATGCATCGTTTTGTAGGGATTGCTGATGATGGAGATGATTTAGTTTTAAATGATGTTACTTTAAAGTTTCTTCCGGCTCATTTTCTACATTCACCGGGGCAACTTAATGTGTACGATCCACTATCAAAAATTATGTTCACTAGCGATATAGGTGCAGCAGAATATCAAGGAGATGATTTTAGTAATATTTTTGTAGATGACTTTTCTAAGCACCAAAACCTTATTGAATGTTTTCATAGGAGGTATATGTCTTTAAATCGGGCATTACGATATTGGTTAAAAACGATTAAACCTTATGAAATTGACATTATCGCACCTCAGTATGGCTATTTATATAAGGGTGAAGCAAAAGCTGGATTTTTACGATGGCTAGAAACGTTAAAATGTGGTTCAGATTTTTTGAATATTGATTAAATCAGAGGGTTCCTGTTTATGCAGAAAAGATCAAATATTGAGCAATTTTATACTTACCTTAATACTGTTTTAACTACATTATTAGAAAATAAAATTAAAACTCGAGCATTTATAACGGGTGCTCAACAATATAAAAACGAGGTTTTAGACAATAACTTAATACTACTTTCAGATGAAATTCGGCAAGATCAACAAGCACTTTCGAAATCTAATGAACAACTGATTAAGTTGAGAACAATAAACTGGGAAAGAAGTATTCATCAAATTAAGAACTTGCTCGTGAAGTGTGACTATTTAGTCAGAGACTTACATAAGGCATTGATTGGTCGATAATTGTATGAATATCAAGGGCGTATTCTTCAAGGTATTATCTTGTCTCACGATAAGATTGAGAATTGGGAGGAATTTGTTCAGTCAATATTATGTGAGTTTCATAGTATATTCAAATTTAATTTTTTTAGTATTGCTTTTAATTCTTATGAAGGTATCGACTTATATCTCTATTATATGGGTGTATTTACCACTGAAGATAAGGTCGAAGCAAAGAGAATATTCTCTGCCAATATGATCTCAAAGCTAAAACAATCCAAAGCATTGAAAATTAAAGAATACCAGGTTCTTAATCATAAGCTTACTAAGATTGATATTAAACAAATGCACTCTGTGACTATTGATGTTGATGGAAAACTTGATAACCTAGGTGGTCTGCTTGAAATGGGGTATTTTTCATCTGTTCCATTGGGAATAGATGAAAAATCTATTATCAAATCAATTTTATCCGAGATGGTTATGGTTATTGGGTCTAGCAGGACGCTTAAAAAACATTGAAAGAACTGGATTTTCATGCAAAGCAAGACTCGCTCACGGGTGTATTCAATCGACGTTTTTTTAATGATTTTTTAGAGAAGGAAATAGAACGTTCCAAGCGATATAATCACGAATTCTGTATCCTTATGCTGGATCTTGACAAATTTAAAGGAATTAATGATTTATGTGGTCACTTATTTGGTGATGATGTATTAATCGGTGTTGCCAGAATTTTGAAGCAAAAAACTAGACAGGGAGATATAGTTACTCATTTGGGGGGGGATGAGTTTGCTATTATTCTTCCAGAAACAAATAATGATGGAGCCCATGTTGTAGCAGAAGAAATAAAAATGGCTATCAGTAAACAGAGCTTTTCTACAGAACATAATTTCCAAGTGACAGCGTCAATAGGGGTGATCTCTTATCCAACACAAGGGTTATCAATAAAAGAGTTGTTATCTAATGTTGATACAGCTTTATACCAGGCAAAAGCAAAAGGTCGAAATGTCGTTTGTGATTATCAGCTGGGGGCTGGTGGAGATAACAATGTTAAAAAAATTAACAAGGTAAAGTAAAACTATGAAATTCTGTAAAATTCACCTTCTAAGCTTATGATTCAATACATCCTCCGTCGTATGTTATACGCTATACCTCTGTTAATGGGAGTAAATATACTTTCATTTATTCTGTTTTTTGTAGTAAACAGTCCTGATGATATGGCTCGTATGCAGCTAGGGCAAAAACATGTTACAGAGCAGGCTATTCAAAACTGGAAGCATCAGCATGGTTACGATTTACCGATGCTTTGGAATCAACAGGAAGATGCAAGCAAAAAAGTGACAGAAACAATTTTTTATAAAAAATCAATGGGGTTATTTTTATTTGATTTTGGTGTTTCGGATAGTGGAAGAAATATAGGTGAAGATATTAAACAGAGAATGTGGCCGAGTTTGAGTATTGCTTTACCTTCTTTAATTGTTGGTTTATTGGTTAATATATCTGTTGCTTTGATGATGGTACTGTTTCGTAATACTTATCTGGAGTTTAGTAGTATTGTTTTATGTGTGATTTTAATGTCAATTTCATCTCTTTTTTACATTATTGGTGGACAGTTCTTTATTGGTAAATTACTTAAATTAGTGCCAATTTCTGGTTATGATACGGGGTTTTCTGCGATTAAGTTTTTGATTTTACCCGTAGTGATTAGCGTAGTGTCTGGGATAGGAGCAGGCTCAAGATGGTATCGAACTTTGTTTTTGGAAGAAGTAGAAAAAGATTATGTAAGGACTGCTAGAGCAAAAGGGTTGACTGAAACACAAGTTTTATTTAATCATGTGCTAAAAAATGCCATGATTCCCATATTAACCGGCGTGGTGGTGGTGTTGCCCTTATTGTTTATGGGTAGCCTGATTATGGAGTCATTTTTTAGTATTCCTGGCTTAGGTAGCTACACAATTGATGCGATTAATAGCCAAGATTTTGCCATTGTTAGATCAATGGTTTTTTTAGGCTCAGTACTCTATATCTTTGGTTTAATTCTAACCGATATTTCCTACACAATTGTCGACCCAAGAGTTAGATTAACATGATTATTTTATGGACAGATGCCCTGATTTATTTATTAGTTGTTGCTATAACGCTAGTCGGGTTTGTTATAAGTCGGCAACCTCAAATGAGGAGGCCATTAAAAAAAATAGGGACAAGTAAAACAGGAATGATTTCCCTGGTAGTCTTGATTTTTTTTGTCATCATTGGTTTATTGGATTCTGTTCATTTTAAATCAACAGAGTCAAGAACCCATGAAATTATTAGCTTGTTGGATTACTGGGCGAAGCCTCTAAGAGAGCAAGACGAGAAAACCTATTCAGCTCCTTTTGCTACAAATCTATATAGCAAGGAAGTAATCGTATTAGATGACGGATCAACACAATGGGGTAACCCACGGCTCAAGTATGGTGGAGCACATCTACTAAATCCAGAAAATGAAAGAAGAATGGATATATTGGATAAAGCCTTTGTTGGCTTTTCTAAAGGTACAGGCTTAATGATTTTGTTGTTACTTCTATTGTGGGCTTCCTTTGGAAAAAAACATGACACACTATTGAACCATTCAAGTTTTAAAGTAGTTGTCTTTGTTCTATTTTTGATTGTTTCAATATCTTATATGTTGGTTGAGTTATCCTCTTATTACCATGTGTTTGGAACAGATAAGGTTGGTGAAGATGTTTTTTATCAAGCGATAAAAAGTATCCGTACGGGGTTAGTGATTGGTTCATTAACCACCATGATTATGCTACCCCTAGCGATCATTTTTGGCATTATGGCGGGCTTTTTCAGAGGATGGGTTGATGACTTGATTCAGTATGTCTATACCACACTCAATTCAATACCTAGTGTATTGCTGATCGCGGCTTCTATTTTGATGGTGCAAGTGTATATGTCAAATCATGCTGAGGAATTTAATAGTCTAATTGTCAGATCTGATATGCGTTTGTTATTTCTATGCTTGATTCTTGGCATGACGAGTTGGACAGGGTTATGCCGAATGCTACGTGCAGAAACCCTTAAGTTAAGGGAAATGGAATATGTACAGGCGGCAGAGGCTTTAGGTGTTAGACGATGGGTTATCTTAATCAGACATATTTTACCGAATGTCATGCATATTGTTTTGATTTCCGTAGTATTGGACTTTAGTGGACTGGTTTTAGCAGAAGCCGTTTTATCCTATATAAATATAGGTGTTGATCCAACAACGTATAGTTGGGGAAATATGATTAATGGTGCACGTTTGGAAATGGCACGTGACCCTGTAGTTTGGTGGTCGCTATTAGCATCATTTATCTTTATGTTTAGTTTGGTCTTAGCCGCTAATTTATTTGCAGACACTGTGCGCAATGCATTTGATCCAAGAAGAGCAGAATAGGGAGAATTAATTGGATAAAAAAATACTGGAAGTAAAAGGGCTAACGGTTGCTTTTAAAGAAGATAAGGTAGTTAATGATATTAGCTTTGATATTTTTGCAGGTGAAACATTTGCTTTAGTCGGGGAATCGGGGTCTGGTAAATCAATTACTGCATTATCAGTATTAAGATTATTGCCAAACAATGCTAAAATAACTGCAGATGAAGTACTGCTTGATAATGAGAATTTGTTGAGTATACCGGAATATGATTTTTGTAAAATTAGGGGGAAGCGAATTGGTCTAATTTTTCAGGACCCAATGTCTTCATTAAACCCGGTGATGACGATTGGTAAACAAATTACAGAAGTGATGCAGATTCACTTTAGCTATTCTGAAAAAGAGCTTGATTTAGCAGTTCATGAATTACTGGAACAGGTCGAAATACCTGAACCAAAAAGAAGAATTAATGAATACCCTCATCAATTATCGGGTGGTCAACGTCAACGAGTGATGATTGCCATTGCCTTGGCTGGAAAACCAGAATTGCTGATCGCAGATGAACCAACTACGGCATTAGATGTCACTATTCAAGCACAAATACTAAAATTACTTAAAACAATTCAGAAAAAAACAGGGATGTCATTATGGTTAATTAGTCATGACCTTGCATTAGTTTCAACCATGGCAGATAGAATAGCCGTGATGCAACAAGGGAAAATCGTCGAGTTGGGAACTGCAAAGCAATTTTTTCAACAAGCAAAACATCCCTATAGCCTTAAGTTGTTGGCAGCATTACCTTCAATGAAGAGTAGTCTAAATAAAACCACCACGGCATCAGGAGAAGAAACACCTCTATTAAGAGTAGAATCATTCAAAGTTTATTATCCCATTCGCAAAGGTTTTTTTAAACGAATTGTTGATCATGTACGTGCAGTGGATGGTGTCAGCTTTGAATTAAAACGAGGAACAACACTTGCTCTAGTTGGAGAGTCTGGTTGTGGAAAAACAACTTTAGGTAAAGGGTTAATTAATTTAATTCCAAGTACAGCGGGGCGTGTATGGCTAGAAGGAATTGAGTTAAGTAAGTTAACAGGGAATGATTTGCGCCAAAAACGATCTGAAATTCAAATCGTTTTTCAAGACCCTTTTGCATCAATGAACCCTAGAATGTTAGTAGGCGATATTATTGCCGAAGGATTAAAAGCCTTACATCCTGATATGGATTTAGCAGATAGAGAGGAAAGAGTGTCCAGCTTATTAAAGCAAGTTGAGTTATCTGAGTCATCCGCATTACGTTATCCACATGAGTTTTCAGGAGGTCAACGGCAGAGAATTTGTATTGCAAGAGCTTTGGCTGTAAAACCTAAATTAATTGTTTGTGATGAACCTACTAGTGCGCTTGATGTCTCAGTGCAAGCTCAAATTATTGGGCTATTAAAAAACTTACAGAAAGAGCAGGGTGTAAGTTACTTGTTTATTACTCATAACCTGGCAGTTGTTGCTGAAATAGCAGATGAAGTTGCAGTGATGTATAAAGGTGAGATTGTCGAGCATGGTTCGGTTGAACAAGTATTGAATCAACCACTTCATTCTTATACTAAAACTCTTTTAGATGCAGTACCAGTGATTGAAAATTAAAAATCGTCCTGTCGGGATGATTATATTTTTTAAGATTGCGCTTTTTTTTTAAGGCAAAGATGAGGTATACTGCACGTTTTAAAAGTTATTATGCGATAAAAGTAATAATTATTCCTGATTACCCACAAGCTTCCGCCACTTTAAAAAGCTAAATGTAATCTTATGAAAAATAATGGTTATTTTTTAACCTGATCAAAGTTAAAAGTTTAAGTTAAATTTTCATTAATAGATATTTATTATTTTTCAACACCTTACAAGTCATCTACTGATTCGGCGGAAGCTTGTGGGTAATCAGGTAATTATTTACCTGCGTAAGTATTACGCAAAATAGTTTTGTTTTGTGCGTATATCTATAGCGTCAAAACTAAAAATTTATCAAGGACTAAATCATGGTTAAAATTAAACTCACACATTTAATATATTTATATTTTCTTTTTTTTCCTATCACTGCTTACTCTTCAATGTATGAAAATTTAACGATTGACGAGGTTGTTAATGAATCAGAGCTGGTTTTTGAAGGAAAGGTTGTTAATCTGGAATATAAAACACCATCAGATCGAAATCGAGTTTATACCTTTGTTACTTTTGAAATTAATGATGTTATCAAAGGTAAATATGTTGATAAAACGATTGAAATTCGCTATCCGGGGGGTATAAAAGGAGACCAAGTTACATCAGTCACTGATATGGTGATTCCTCAAGTAGGAGAGGAAGGGATATATTTTATAAAAAGCCTTACAAAGCACTATATTCATCCATTAACAGGCTGGGCTCAAGGTCAAATGAATATTGTTACAGATAAAGTAGGTAAAAAACGTGTTTTTTCAGTTTCTGGTGAGTCCATTTCTCATGTCAATCGTTTAGGGCCTAAGAGGAAAGGAGTCGAACAAAACTTATCAGCAGATGTTGCCTCTGGTATACAGACAAGTAAGCAAAAAGATCAGGCGATGTTGTTAGATGAAGTAAAAAGCCAATTGAAACAAATTGTAGATATGGAAGAAGGAAAATAAGAATGAATATTAAAAAAAATATTTTAAAAACTTTCTTATGTTTAGCTTTTGTTTCTAAAAGTCTATTTGCTTATGAATTAAGTGGAACTCGCTGGCCTGTTACAGATATTACAATGGTGGTAGATGTTCAAGGGGCTGAAGGATTATGGAATCGGACTTTTGAAGCAGCAATGTTTAGATGGAGTGAAGTGACTGACTTTAGTTTTTTTATTGATCGAGAGTTTTCTGATCCTTGCGATGAAAATGATGGGAGAAATGGTGTGGGTTTTACAGCAACAGACTGTGGTGATGAGTTTGGAAGCGCTTTAGCGGTTACAACTTCTTTGTCTGATCCGATTACTGGGACTAAATTTCAAGCTGATATAACCTTTAATATTAATAAGAGTTGGAATGTTTATGATGGGCCTTTAGTACCAGCAGCAGGAGGTGAAAGATTACAAGACTTTCGTCGCGTTGCCCTGCATGAATTAGGCCATGTTTTAGGATTGGGACATACTCCTCAGGGATCAAATTCAATCATGGGTCCTAATATTGGTAGCGTTGATAGCTTAAGGCAAGATGATGTGAATGGCGCAAAAGGGGTAACCAATGTTCTCTTTATGAGCAAATGTATCGATAAGTTCAGACAATATGTGGGTGAAAAGTCTGGAAAAGGGTATATGGGTGGTAATTTCACAGTTCAAGAGACGACAGGAGGTTCGGCATTAAATGTAAAAGCACTTGCATTGCCCCATGACTCTGAGCCAAACAGCACACTGTGGTACTTTACTAATGAATGGCGAAGAATAAGTTTTGATGAATTGGGGTTCTGTAATGTAATTTTAGTTACATAAGCTGATGTACTTAAGGAAAACTTCGTAAGGTTGGGCTAACGGATTTATCGTTAACCCAATTTTTTTATATAGTGACTGGATTTCAAAAAATGGAAGCCTAACTATCTTAAGCTATTAGAAATGATGGTATCTAGAAGGCTTATTTACTTCAATTTTATTACGTAGTTCTAAAGCATCAGCTTGTCTGGAGGGATTGTAGTGCATTAAGATAGCTATATAAAATGCTTGTTTAAGGAGATAATAACAAGAATAAAAAAAAGTGGGTTCAAAAAGGAATAATATTTGAACCCAAGATGATCAAACTAAGGTGTTAACGGCGGCCTCGACGACCTCCTGCTTTAGGCGTTTCAAAATTAACCTTTATCGATTTACCTTTGAAATCTTTACCATTTAGACCAGTAATTGCTGCTCTTGCTTCATGTCCTTCCATTTCGATAAAACCGAAACCTTTACATTGACCAGAAAAAACATCAGTTACAAGTTTTGAGCCTCTCACTTTACCAAACTCTGAAAATAGATCTTCAAGTTCTTGTTCAGAAGTGTCGGCAGGAAGGTTGCCAATAAATAGTTTTTTCAATAGAATTTCCCGTTTGGAATATGGTTACTTTAAGTTCTTTAGCTTGCAAACGAAAACGCAGAACGCTTACCTAAAGAATAAGAATCTGCGTTTTTGTAACAAAATAAGCTCTTTACTTATGCAGGAGTCACGCTTGTTGCTTGCGGACCTTTAGGACCATCTTCAACTTCATAAGTAACTGCTTGACCTTCGTTTAGAGTTTTGAAACCATCACCCTGAATAGCACTGAAATGTACAAAAACATCTGATTCACCATCATCTTGGGAAATAAAACCAAAACCTTTAGATTCGTTAAACCATTTAACTGTACCTGTAGACATAAAAATTCACCTGTAAAAAATATAAAAAAGTAATGCGTACAGGTAATGAAACATGAAACTTTAGTTAGGAATAATCCGGTATGGAATAGCCTATATTGCCAATAACAAAATCTGTAGCTTTGCATACTATAGATGAATCTGCCTTATATTAACAGAAATATAATTTAGGGATGCATATGAAATAACAGGTTTAATCTATATAAGATATTGATAAAAAACATAAAATAATATATTTTAATGAGTGTTTTTTATCTTCTTCAATTATGTGAATTTGCTTTTTATGCATAAAATTGCCATTTTTTTAAAATTTTAGTTGAGTCTTTCAGCTAAAATTCCTTTCATCTGGCTTTACAATATCAGGTTGTTTTTGAAAAAATTTCTCCACAAAATAATATTTGTTGATTACTAAATTATCAAATCCATACTCGTAAACTGGGTAAAGGCTAGGTTTGGATAAAAGGTGTTAAAAATGCTATTCTTAACAGCTTTCACATTTGATGAAAACGAAGGTATTAAATAACTGTGCTATTTTTGAATAAAAAAAATAAAATCCAGAGGTAAAGTCTGTGACAACAATAACTGAAGTACCCAGTCCTTTTTGCGGAATAGGCTCGGATGATTTGACCATTCAGGTCGATGGTGTATCAATAAAGGTCACTGAAAATGGGTGTGCTATCAATACACCTGCATTTGAGGAGGCAATTGCCGATATAGACCCTCGAGTTGATGGTAAAATGGTTTCTCTTGACGTTGCAATTAAAAGAGCTGCTAAAATTTTAAAAAAAGCTAATCAATCTGTTATTGGAGGATGTGCAACAGATGTCAATGGTATGCGTGCGCTGATGGCACTGGCTGACCGCAATGGTGCAGTAGTTGATAATATGAATTTCACCGGGGCTAAACGTAATTTTTTAGCCATGCAGGATTCTGGCTGGATGAATACAACCTTGGCAGAGATTAAAAACCGCTGTGACTTATTTGTCGTGGTGGGCTGTGATTTAGAAGCCTTTTCTCCTCAGTTTTATCAGCGATACCTATGGAATAAGGAGTCCATGTTTCTGAAAGATACCAGTAAACGCGAAGTCATTTATATTGGTAAAGCGCCTTCCGGGAAAGCGTCTACTTCACCTAAAAAGGCCAAAGCAAAAGTGTTAGAGTGTGCGGATGCTGATTTGCCTGAAGTGATGGCCGTTTTAAGAGCCTTGGTCAAAGATCATCCTGTTTCTGTTGATGAAGTCGCTGGCATAAAGATAACGGATCTTAAAAAAATCGCGGATAAATTAAAAAAAGCAACATATGGCGTCGTCACTTGGGCAGCAGGTGCTTTAGACTTTTCTCAAGCAGAACTGACAGTACAAATGCTTTGCGAGATGGTAAAAGATGTTAATGCCTCAGGCGTTAGATGTTCCGGTTTTCCTTTAGGCGGAAAAGAGGGTGACCAGACAGCGAACCAAGTCTGTGGCTGGCAAACAGGCTACCCTGCTCGTATGCGCTTTTCCAGTGATATTCCTGAGTATGACCCATTTTTATACGATATAAACTCTATGTTTGCCAATGGCGAAGTGGATGCCTTTTTATGGGTGCAAGCTTTTAATAGCCGTTCGGTTCCCCCGCATGGCGGAAAAATACCAACGATTGTTGTTGCTCGTTCCGGTATGGTCTTTGAAGAAGAACCAGACGTATTCATCCCCATAGGTACGCCCGGCATAGACCACTCGGGTCACGCTTATCGTTTAGATAATGTGGTTGCCATCCGATTAAAAAAATTAAGAGACTCGGGGCTGCCCAGTACGGCAGAAGTATTGACAGCAATTGAACAGGCATTGGTGAGTTAACATGTTGACAAAATTAACGGGCGGTATCGTCTACGACCCTGCCAATAAAATAAATGGCAAGCAAAAAGACATTTATATTAAAGATGGCAAGATTGTAAATAAGCCAAGAAATGCGGATCCAGACAAAGAATACAATATCAAAGGCAAAGTAGTGATGGCTGGTGCGATCGATTTGCACACTCATATTGGCGGTGGTAAAGGCAATATTGCGCGGATGCTGATGCCGGAAAATCACCGGATTGATCCGGTTGCCCATACCGATATTAAACGGGCAGGTACGGGTCATGCGATGCCAAGTACCTTTGTAACAGGCTATCGCTATGCGGAAATGGGCTATACTGCGGCTTTTGAACCTGCTGTACTACCGGTTAATGCCAGACAGGCACATATGGAAATGGGTGATGTACCAATGCTGGATAAAGGCGGTTATGTGATGCTAGGGAGTGATGATTACTTCTTGCGTATGATGACAGCCAAAAAAGATCAGCAGGCGATTAATGATTATGTGGCTTGGACGATTCGAGCCGCTCAAGGCGTTGGGATTAAGGTCGTTAACCCTGGGGGCATTAGTGCGTTTAAATTCAACCAGCGAAAACTGGATTTAGATGAAAAAAATACTCATTATAATGTCACTCCCAGAGATATTTTAAGATCCTTGGCAACAGCGATTAAGGAACTGGGGATAAAGCATCCGTTGCATGTGCATGGCAGTAATTTAGGTGTACCAGGCAATGTTCAAACGACATTAGATTCGATTGCTGGTGTTGATGGTTTGCCTGTGCATTTAACGCATGTGCAATTCCATAGTTATGGTACCGAGGGAGATTTTAAATTTTCATCGGGTGCTGCAAAAATTGCAGAATCCATTAATAAAAACAAAAATATGTCCGTTGATGTCGGACAGATTATGTTTGGTCAAACGGTCACTGCATCGGGCGATAGCCAGCGTCAATATGCCAATCATGGTATCGCCAGCCCGAATAAATGGGTATGCATGGATATTGAATGTGATGCGGGATGCGGTTTAGTGCCGTTTAAATACAAAGATCAGAACTTTGTTAATGCATTGCAATGGGCGATAGGCTTAGAAATTTTCCTATTGGTTGATGATCCGTGGCGCATCTTTTTAACTACAGACCATCCCAATGGCGCACCGTTTACTTCTTATCCGCATTTGATTCGTTTATTGATGGATAAAAGTTTCCGTAACGATATGTTGGCGACTATTCACCCAGAAGCAAAAAAGATGACGACATTAGCTTCGATTGACCGCGAATATACTATGCAGGAGATTGCCATTTTGACCCGGGCAGGTGCCGCCAAAATTACCGGATTAGTGGGGCGCGGTGCTTTAGGCAAAAATGATTGGGCCGACATTACGGTTTACACCGAAAATGAAAACCGAGAGAAAATGTTTGAAAAGCCAGATTATGTTTTTAAAAATGGTGAAATGGTTGTTAAAGACGGTGAAATAGTTAAAACCGTTTGGGGTACAACGCATGTGGTTAGACCTGAATATGACAAGTCAGTAGAAAAAGATCTTAAAAAATATTTTGATAAATACATGACCATGAAAATGGGCAATTTCACCATTAGTGATGATGAAATCACAGAGGATGGGCGAGGCAGCATAACGGTTCATCCTACCGTGGGAGAAAAAATATGATTATCAACGGTGTAACAATTGATGAAACTTTTGCCGAAGCCTTTGGTATGAAAGCAACACGGGTCATTATTACTGCATTAAATGCAAAATGGGCGATGATTTCTGCGCAGGCAATGACTGGTTTTGCAACCTCAGTCATTGCCTGTGGCTGTGAGGCAGGCATAGAAAGAGTGCTTGATCCTTCGGAAACCCCAGATGGCCGTCCTGGTGTCGCTATTCTGATTTTTGCAATGGGTGGTAAAAGTTTAGCTAAGCAATTGGAAACTAGGGCAGGTCAGTGTGTATTAACCTCGCCCACTTCAGCTCTATTTTCTGGTCTTGATGGTGATGTGCAAATCCCATTAGGCAAGAATTTACGCTATTTTGGCGATGGTTTTCAAATCTCTAAAAAAATTATGGGCAAACGCTATTGGCGCATCCCTGTAATGGATGGTGAGTTTTTAACGGAAGAGACTACTGGGCGTACTGAAGCAGTGGGTGGCGGTAACTTTTTAGTGTTGGCGCAATCTCAGGAACAAGCTCTGGCCGCTTGCGAGGCTGCGATTGAAGAAATGCGTAAAATTCCTAATGTGATTATGCCGTTTCCGGGCGGTGTGGTTAGATCGGGCTCTAAAGTCGGATCAAAATATCCAGCGCTGGGCGCATCCAGCAATGATGCTTTTTGCCCTACTTTAAAAGGCATGACCAAAACTGAACTGTCTATGGACTGTGAATCGGTAATGGAAATTGTGATTGATGGTTTGACTAAAGAGGATATTGATAAATCCATGCGGGCAGGCATACAGGCCGTTTGTGATTTAGGCAAAGAAAATGGAATTTTACGAATCAGTGCCGGAAACTATGGCGGTAAATTAGGGCCATTCCACTTTCATTTACAGGAGATTATGGCATGAGTGCATTAACATTTGTGATGAAGCAGCGCCTGGATCAGCGTGTTGATATGTCACCATTGGTCTGTAATAAACTGGAAGGAATGGTGCCAGCAGAAATTGCCAAGATTGAATTACAAAATGGCAAGAGAAAAATTCGGGTAGATGAGCTGTTTCGCATAAAAGGTTCTGATACTCAAAATATTGTGATAGAAGGTAGTTTTTCGAAATTAGATTTTATAGGTAAACAATTAGAGGGTGGTTCTATTACCATTCATGGAGATGTTGGTGCTTATTTAGGGATGGAAATGAAAGCAGGCACTATAAAAGTAGATGGTAATACGGGAATATACACTGCTTGCGAAATGAAAGACGGCTACTTAGAAATTAAAGGTAATGCGGGTGATTTTTTAGCGGCAGCCTTACCTGGAAATAGACAAGGGATGAAGGGTGGTTTGATTTTAGTTAAAGGTAATGTTGGAGAACGTGCGGGAGATCATATGCGTAGAGGCCTTTTACTGGTTGAAGGTAATGCAGGTGATTATTGTGGCTCAAGAATGGTGGCAGGTACAATTGCTGTTATGGGAACAACAGGGCGTTATTTAGGTTACGCCATGCGTAGAGGGACTTTTTTACTATGGAATCAACCTGAATTGTCAGCTACTTTTAATGACTGCGGCAAGCACACCCTATCATTCTTACCGATGATGTTTTCATCTTTTAAAAATCTTAACTCAAAGTTTGCTAAAAACTCAACTAGATTTAATCGCGTTCAGCGTTATGGTGGTGATATGGCAGAAATGGGGAGAGGGGAAATATTAGTTAAAATTTAAATTAGAATAAGGAAGGGTAATAGCGTTTAATTTATCTGTAAGTTCCTTACCTTAAAATCATTTAGCTTCGATTTTTTAATAACAAAATGAGTGAAAATAAAACAATAGAAACTTCAAACTTAAGAGGTGATTTTTTTGGTGGCTTAACAGCGGGTGTGGTCGCATTACCTTTAGCATTAGCTTTTGGACTGCAATCGGGCATGGGAGCGATTGCTGGACTTTATGGTGCAATTGCTATTGGAATGATTGCTGCCTGGTTTGGTGGTACGCCGACCCAGATCAGTGGTCCAACAGGTCCTATGACAGTTGTTTCAGCTGTTGTTATTTCAACTGCAATTGAAGCGCATGGAGGTAGCCTTGACGCAGCAATGGGAACAATTATTACAATTTTTTTACTTTCAGGAGTTTTTCAAATCTTACTGGGTATTTTTAAGATAGGCCAATATATCCGCTATATGCCTTATCCAGTAGTCTCCGGGTTTATGAGTGGAATAGGTATTATTATTATCATATTGCAGATTTTCCCTTTTTTAGGACATACGTCGCCAAAGAAAATTCTGGATATTTTTTCACAACTTCCTTCTATCATTAATGATATTAATCTTGATTCGGTTGCTTTAGCCTTGGCAACGATTGCAACGATTTATTTATTTCCTCGAATAACAAAACTTATCCCTAGTGCACTCGTCGCACTTATTGTCTTAACTGTTGTTTCTACAATAATGGAATTAGATGTCAAAATTATTGGGGATATTCCAGAGGGTTTACCTGTGCTACAAATTGGAACGTTAAACAGTGTGGATTGGAGTAGTCCAATGCTACTTATTATCCCTGCTTTAACATTAGCTGCTTTGGGTACAATTGATTCCTTATTGACTTCTATAGTCGCAGATAATATGACCAAAACTCAACACAACAGTAATAAAGAGTTAATAGGGCAAGGTATAGGAAATATGGGGGCTGCTTTAATTGGAGGTATTCCCGGGGCAGGTGCCACAATGCGAACGGTGGTGAACATTAATTCAGGAGGTAAAACTCGGTTGTCGGGAGTTATTCATGGAGTTGCCTTATTATTAGTTTTATTAGGGGCTGGTGCCTACGCAAAATTAATCCCGCTTCCTGTTTTAGCTGGCATTTTGATTACTGTGGGAATTGGAATCATTGATTATAAAGGGATTAAGCATATAGTTCATGTTCCGAAAACTGATTCAGTGGTTATGTTAATTGTGTTGTTGATGACGGTTTTTGTAGATTTACTTCAAGCCGTTGCAGTTGGTATGGTGTTGGCATCAGTCCTTTTTATGAAGAAAATGAGTGATATTGCTGAGCAAAAATCACGTGTGGATTCTGTAGCTAATTTAGTAGAAGAAGCCTGGACTGATGAAGTTAATTTATCCAGTGAAATACAAAGGCAGATTTACATTAAGCATTTTGATGGGCCTATTTTTTTTGGCTTTGCTTCAAAATTTCAGGAAATGGCACGGTCTTTACCTGAAGTAACTGTGGTTATTCTGCGTATGAATTTAGTCCCTTATCTTGATCAGTCAGGCATTTATGCAATAGAGGATGCTGTTTTGGCTCTTAAAGAGAAAGGTGTTATTGTTTTGATTGTTGGGATTCAGGATCAGCCTAGAGATATGTTGCAAAATATTGGGTTAATTTCAGGGTTAATTTCAGGGTTGATTTCCGATGAACATGTTTTTAGCTCATTTTCTGAATGTATTTCAGCATTGGAAGCTGGAGCAGTTAAACCTGATCCTGATAACTTAGAAAATATCGTTTGGCGGTCATATTAATTTTTTTTTAAAACTAAATATTTACTAATTTTGATAAATAAATGTGGAGAACCTATCAGTCTGCTTATAAATTATCTGGTTTTTTCTTTCAACTCTAAATAAATATATAGCTCAAGACTATACTTGCTAAGTATATTTTAACGATTAAAAAAGCCTCGTTTTACGAGGTTTTTTTTTCTTGAAAAAACATATGAAGCAAATAAATTTTGATGTAGAGCATAAACTACAACTTGAAGAAGTATTAGACTGGTTAGTCAAAGATAAATTGATCACAAAAATTGAAGATCATGCAATTAAGCAGTATGCCTTGCGCTGGGAAAATAGAGAAAAAGATTTTATTAATCTTATTTGTGATTATCAAGTTGGTAAAGATAGTAGTTTAGGTAAAAAAATCTCTTATAGTAATCTAACTAAATGGCTATCTGTAAAAGTTGGAGTGCCCTTATATCATATTGACCCATTAAAAATTGATGCAGTATCAATTACTGCAATTTGTACCCAGCCTTATGCTGAACGTTTTAATATTCTTCCTGTAAAAGTTGAAAATGATGTAATAACAATCGCTGTTTCTGAGCCTTTTATTCGGGAATGGGAGCAAGACTTATATCATTTGCATAAAAAAAAATTTAAACGCGTTCTTGCAAATGCAAAAGATATCCAGCGATATATTAATGAGTTATATGCTTTTTCGAAATCTGTAAAAAACGCCTCCGATCGTCAGGAAGATAATGCGGGTAATCAACTAACTAATTTGGAGCAATTACTTGAACTGGGTGAAAAAAGTAATTTAGAAGCTAATAATCAACATATTATTAATTTAGTTAACTGGTTATTACAATATGCTTTTGAGCAACGTGCTAGTGATATTCATCTGGAGCCTAGACGTGAAGAAAGTCATGTTCGTTTCCGTATTGATGGTGTGATGCATCAGGTTTATAAAATTCCTACACCAGTGATGGGAGCCGTTATTAGTAGAATTAAAACTCTAGGGCGAATGGATATTGCTGAGAAAAGACGGCCTCAAGATGGAAGACTTAAAACCAGAAATGATAAAGGTGAGGTCGAATTACGGTTGTCGACTATGCCCACGGCTTTTGGTGAAAAGGTAGTAATGCGTATATTTGACCCCGAAATTCTACTAAGAAATTTTTCTGCTCTGGGATTTAATCAAAGGGAGAAACAATTATGGGGCGATATGAGTAATCAGGCTCATGGAATTATTTTAGTTACAGGTCCAACGGGTTCAGGTAAAACCACAACTTTATATTCAACACTCAAGCAATTAGCAACACCGGAAGTAAATTTATGTACTGTGGAAGATCCTATTGAATTAATTGAGCCTGGTTTTAATCAAATGCAGGTGGACCATAAGATTGGATTAGATTTTTCATCAGGCATTAGGACATTAATGCGGCAAGATCCAGATATTATTATGGTTGGCGAAATTAGAGATTTAGAAACTGCAGAAATGGCTATACAAGCATCTCTAACAGGACATCTAGTACTATCCACTCTTCATACTAATAATGCAGCTTCAGCTATTACACGTCTGTTAGAAATAGGAGTTAAGTCTTATTTAGTTAAATTAACTTTACTAGGGGTAATGGCGCAAAGATTGATTAGAACTTTATGTTCAAATTGTAAAATTGAGCATATCGTTACGGATGAGGAATGGAAATCATTGGTAACTCCTTTTATCATCGAAAAATCCGCCAAATTATATCAAGCTAAAGGCTGCTCTGAATGTCGAAATACTGGATATGCTGGCAGAGTAGGTATCTATGAAATATTTAAAAATACAACCTCAATACAAAAAATAATTACTCCAGGTTGTGATGCTAACAACATAACTAAATTAGCTTTAAAAGATGGGATGAAAACGTTACGGATCAGTGGTGTAGAAAAAATACTTGCAGGGGTAACTTCAATTGAAGAAGTTCTACGTGTTGCTCCAGAGAATTTAGAGGTTTAATAGACTAACTAGGTTCTTATCCATAAAAAGCGATTTTCAATCCAATCAAAAAACGAAGCTACCTCATAACTAAAATAAATCCTAACCCGTGTATTAGTCTTGCCTTATTGTTGAGTTAAATATTAGTATTTTAAGGAAAAATACTTTTCATGCTCGTCACTTCTCTGCGAATAATAAATGCTCTTAAAAAAATAGAGCGTTTAGTTTATATCTCTGTAATCGCTGCTTTTCAAGCTAGTTGTAGCCTAAAGTTGTAAAAATATGCCACCTCCTTTTTTTTCTTTCCAGCTTTTTTTATTATCAGAGTTTGAATACACATCTTTAAACTCATTCAAGTTTTGCAACGCGAGCAAATTTCTAATGCCAAAAGCTGACTGAACAAGCCAGCAATATAAACAATAACTTATAGTTAAAATAAAAAACATTTATTTTACTTATCTTAGTAATCAATGCAAGATGTCTTTCAGCACAATTGCATTAAAAAGATATTGTTTTAATCCAATCATTATTTAGACTTGCTCTCTATCCAAAAAATATTATCTACTTACAGGTATTGCATTCCAACTAAACAATCAATTAGCCATACTAAATAATAGAGTAAGGATAGAAATTGATATTTAATTTAACGGGAGCACTTAAATTTAGTACAAATGAAACTGATGACATAACTCTGGAGTATAGCTCATGAGCCTTTTGAAACAAATAGAAGATTTGGCTATTCAAGTTTCCCATAAAATAATATTACCCAACTTTGCCTCAGTTCATGCCAAAAGCAAAAAAGATGGATCTCTACTTACAGCAATAGACATGCAGGCACATGCTGAGCTTTCTGAGCAATTAGTCAAACTGGCTGATTTTCCTGTATTAAGTGAAGAAATGACATCTTTAGAACAACAGGAAATAATAGATATTGAAGGATCAAATTATTGGTGCATTGACCCCATTGACGGAACTTCTAATTTTACCTTTGGAGTGCCTTATTGGTGTGTAAGTATTGCATTGATTCTTGAAGGACAAATGAAATTGGGCGTAGTCTATGATCCTAATCGAAATGAATGCTTTTCTGCATCAAGTGACAGTGTGACAACGCTTAATGGAGAGCCTTTGCTAATAAAAAAAATGCAAAGTAACGAATTGAAACATTGCCTGGCATTAATTGATTATAAACGGCTGTCTTCTACTATGACCCAGCGATTAGTTTCTAGTCCGCCTTATCGTTCTCAACGAAATTTTGGAGCAAGCGCATTAGATTTGTGCTGGATTGCATCTCAACGTTGTCAGTTGTATCTGCATGGAGGTCAAAATTTGTGGGATCATGCGGCTGGATTACTCATACTAAAGCAGGCAGGTGCAAAAGCTAAAACCTTTCAAGGCGAAGATGTTTTTCAAAATAATTTACAGCCTAAGTCAGTTATAGCTGCCAGTAATGATTTATTAATGAATAAATGGACAAGTTATTTTCGGGGAATTAAAAAATTACCTGATAACTAATTTTGAACTTAGAAAATACTTTAAAAAAAGGTGGGGATCATGCTAAAAAAACATCCAATTATTGCCGTAACCGGTTCATCAGGTGCAGGCACATCATCAGTAAAAATTGCGATGCAAAAAATTTACCGTCGTAATGGCTATAAAGCAATTATAGTAGAAGGGGACAGTTTCCATAAATACAACCGGGAAGAAATGCTTGTGGAGATAAAAAAAGCGGCTGAAGAAAGTAGAAATCTAAGTCATTTTGGTCCCGAGGGTAATGAATTTGAAATGCTTGCTGATTTTTTTACCCAATATAGTGAGACTGGAACCGGAAAAATCCGAAAATATTTGCATAATGAAGAAGAGGCAGAGCCCTATCATCAGAAACCAGGAACATTTACTCCCTATGAAGATATAGAAGGAGGATCTGATTTACTTTTTTATGAAGGTTTACATGGCGGTGTAAAACATGGTGATATTGATATAGGAAAACAGGTCGATTTACTTATCGGTATTACGCCCATTGTAAATCTTGAGTGGATTCAAAAAATTCACCGAGATTCAAGTGAGCGAGGATATAGCACGCAAAGTATCACTGAAACCATTTTAAGACGTATGTCTGATTATGTTCATTATATGATGCCGCAGTTCACGCATACACATATCAATTTCCAGAGAGTGCCTACGGTGGACACTTCAAATCCATTTATTGCAAGGGATGTCCCCACCGCTGATGAAAGTTTTGTGGTCATACGGTTTGGCACCAAATTATGGAAACAAATTGACTACTGCTATCTTCTCAAGATGTTGCATGGCTCCTTTATGTCGAGAAAAAACACTATTGTGGTACCCGGAGGAAAAATGGCACTCGCTTTGGAGATGATAGTGGAACCTTTGGTGATTAATCTTATTACTAAAGGTAAACTTGAATGGAGCTGGCCTACCAAGACAGTTTGATATTTGTAATTTACCTCGGTCTACTTATGGTTGATAAACGGATGTACTTGAAATCTTAATTTTTTTTTAGTTATTTAGTAAAACATGATAGGGTGTAGAAGCGTTTTGATTGATGAAGGAAAAAATATGAATAAAAAAATCCAAGTACTTCTAGAACAATATAATTCTGATAAAACACGCCTGATAGATATGCTTTGGGATGTTCAAAACCAACAAGGTTACATCTCTGAGGAGGCTGTTACGTCATTAGCCGAAGGTTTGAATATGTCAGGGGATGATGTTCGAGAAACCCTTTCCTTTTATCATTTTTTCAAAGATCGACCGTTTGGTAAACACAAAATATATCTCTGTAATACAGTGATCGCTAAAATGAGGAATTATGAAGAAGTTCGTTCAGCTTTAGAAAAAGAAACAAACAACTCTTTCGGTAGTGTGGATGATTCTGGCACATTTGGACTAGGCGATGCAAATTGTATTGGCCTTAGTGACCAGGAGCCTGCAATGATGGTTGACCATGTTGTCTTTACTAACCTCACAGCAGGAAAGGTGAAGAATGTTATTAGTCAATTGAAGCAGGGGAAAACAGCCGTTGAGATTGCTAATCCTGGAGGTGCTGATAGTAAAGAAAGTGCCTATATCAATGCCATGGTTGCTGAAAATATCCGCACTGAAAGTAAAGTCATGTTTAAAGCTGACAGAGACTATAAAGCAATTTTAAGGGCATGTCTGGATAAACACCCCGAACAGATCGCTACGACAATGACTGATTCTAATCTAAGAGGCCGTGGTGGTGCAGGCTTTCCCACTGGGCTAAAATGGAAAATGGGGCGTGATGCAGAAGGAGCGGAAAAATATATAATTTGCAATGCAGATGAAGGTGAGCCGGGTACCTTTAAAGACCGGGTTTTGCTGAGCCACTCCCCTAAAGATGTATTGCTTGGAATGATAGCGGCAGCCTATGTTATTGAATCACGGAATGGCATTATTTACTTGCGTGCAGAATACTGGTATCTCAAGGATTATCTACAACAGCAAATTCAGGATTTTCGTGATGAAGGGCTTTTAGGGAAACAAATTCTGGGTACAGATTTTGAATTTGATATTCGTATTCAGATGGGTGCAGGTGCTTATGTTTGTGGCGATGAAACAGCTTTAATTGAATCTTGTGAAGGAAAGCGAGGGACTCCACGCGTTAAGCCACCTTATCCTATTCAGCAAGGTTATTTAGGTATGCCAACCAGTGTGAATAATGTTGAAACATTGGCAATTGCCAGCCGTATTATCGAAGAAGGCAGTGCATGGTTTACCGCAATGGGAACAGATGAGTCAACCGGTACACGCTTGCTAAGTATATCGGGTGATTGTGACAAGCCTGGGATTTATGAGATTGAATGGGGAACGACACTGAATGAAGTTCTCTCAATGACCGGTGCAGACAATGCTAAATATGTACAAATTAGTGGCCCCGCAGGTGATAGCTTATCTGTCAGTAAAGATGGTGAACGGGAGTTTTGTTATAGTGACTTATCTTGTAATGGCTCCTTAATGGTTTTTGGCGAGACACGGGATATACTGGGTATCGTGAGAGACTACTTAGAATTCTTTGTTGAAGAATCTTGTGGTATTTGTGTTCCTTGCCGGGCCGGTGGTGTTGATCTTCAACATAAGATGGAACGTATTATTGATGGCAGAGGCTGCCAGCAAGACCTTGATGAAGTCATCCAGTGGAGCAAGCTTCTAAAAGGTACCAGCCGTTGTGGACTGGGTACAGCTGCGCCTAACCCGATTCTGGCAACACTAGACAAGTTTCCGGAAATCTATCAGGAAAAACTCGTCGAGCAAAAAGGGCCATTATTACCTTCCTTTGATATGGAGGAAGCAATGAGCGCTCATGATCTCGCCTATAAACACCTTGTGCAGGAGGATGCAGAATGACAGTTAAAATAACGATTGATGATCAGGAAATAAATGCCCGGGAAGGTGACACCATTGTTGACGTCGCTGCACAAAATGGCGTCTATATTCCAACACTTTGCTATACCAAAGGCAAACCCTGTTTAGGCACATGTCGCACCTGTTCGGTCAAAGTGAATGGCAATGTGATGGCTGCCTGTACCATTCCTGTTCGTGAAGGTATGGAAATAGATGTTAACGGAGAGGAAATCACTGATATGCGTAAAGCGTTGGTGGAACTGCTCTTTGTAGAAGGTAATCACAACTGTCCAAGCTGTGAAAAAAGTGGCCGCTGTGAGTTACAGGCAACCGGTTATGAGGTGGACATGATGGTTTCCCGTTTTCCGTATCGTTTTACGCCACGGGTAGTTGACCATGCCTCCAAGACCGTCGGGCTGGAACGTGATCGCTGCATTT
>JAKIVF010000197.1 GCA_021647145.1 Methylococcaceae bacterium
TCAACACTCAAGCGATAATCAGGTCGGTGTTGTTCGAGAAAGGCATACTTCACTTTTGATTTTTTGCGAAGTATGCCGCCGCCTTTTTTAGGATTTCTATCTCCTCTTGACGAAATGCCAACTCTTTCTTCATTGCCAGAAGTTCTTTTTCTAAGTCAGCTTGTGACTTCTTGGTTGTTTTATTGCTCTTGGAATTATCCTTCATCATGGCCTCACTCATCCAGTTACGAAATGTACTTGGATTAATGCCTAAGTCTAGGGCAATTTCTTGATGTGTTCGATAGCTTTTAGTCGCTAAAGCGATTGCTTCTGATTTAAATTCTTGGGTATATCGCCCCATGGAAACCTCTCATTTTTAAGGATAAAAAGTCTCCGTTAAAATGGGGGCACTCCAGATCCTAGAACTTCTAATAATACGGAAATTCTCGCAACACTTATTTCTCTAGGGGTTTTTGAAATTAAATTAGCTTTTCGCCCAATAGATCATGGCATATACCATGAAAAAATTGGTATCTTTCATGATTCTGAAGGTGAAAGCATTAGTTTTAAAGGATCAACAAATGAAACATGGTCAGGTTGGCATGAAAGAGGAAACTACGAATCATTCGATACTTTTTGCACATGGGAGCAAGGCCGTGAATCAAACCGAGTAAATAGATCACAGCTTTATTTTGAAAAACTTTGGAATGGAAAAATTAAATCTTTAGAGGTCATTGATTTTCCCGATGTTTGCCATAAAAGACTTTCTGCTATTGCTAGAAATGATCTTAATGATATTGATACTAACGAAATAACAAACTTTCATAATATACAGAATGTATATAGCCAGAAAAAAGTGAATAAACGTGAGCCATACCCACATCAAAAAGAAGCAATACTGGCATGGGAAAAACGAGGTAAACAAGGAATCTTTGAACATGCCACTGGAAGCGGCAAGACGTTTACAGCACTGATCGCAATGAAAGAACACTTAGGTGAGGACAATGTTGTTCTCGTCTTAGTTCCAGATAAACTTCTGCACCGTCAATGGGCAAAAGAAATACAAGAAGAAATTGAGGGTGTAACTATTCTCAAAGCTGGCGATGGTCATAACCTTTGGAGAAAAAACAAACGACTAAGGAATTTTAGTAGCTCAGGGGTTGGTTTAGGTAAACGTATTATTCTTTCTACAATGCAAACAGCTAGAATGGATGAGTTTACACAAGCTATCTTTGGTGGAGACCACTTAATGGTTGTTGCTGATGAAGTTCATGAAATTGGCAGCACTGAAAATTCTAAAGCTCTAGTTATTGTAGCTGGAGCAAAGCTAGGTCTAAGTGCAACTCCTATAAGATATGGCGATCCTGTTGGAACCCAAAGAATTTTTGATTATTTTGGATCAATAATAGAACCTCCCTACACATTAGAAGATGCCATATCACAAGGGAGGCTAGTAGAATATGAATACCATCCTGAACCTATTAGATTAACATCCGAAGAATCAGAAGACTGGGAAACAGCCACACTTGAAATTTCACGTGAATATGCACGTTCAAAAAGAGATGATAATGGTAAGCCCATACCATCGAAACGTCTACAAAATATGCTGATACAGCGTTCCAGAATAGCTAAAAAAGCAACAGCTAAAGTGCCTTACGCATTAAAAACTGTAAAAGAATATTATCAAGAAGGTGAAAGTTGGTTGATTTACTGTGAGGATCAATACCAACTAAAAGAGATAATGGATAGCCTAGAAAATGCAAATTACAAGCCACTTGAATACCATACAAGCATGAAAGGAAACCCTGAAGAAACTCTAAGTTGGTTTAAGGAATTTGGTGGTATTCTTGTTTCAATACGCTGTTTAGATCAAGGGGTAGATATTCCAAAAATATCTCATGCAATTATTCTTGCATCTTCCCAGAATCCCAGACAGTTTATACAACGTCGTGGACGTGTACTTAGGAATTACCAAGATATAGTTAAAAATGAACGCAAATATAAAGCCGTTATTTTCGATGCTGTTGTGGTTCCTTTATGTCTTGAGCTTGAACCTGGGCAGTTATCACTTTTAAAAAGTGAATTACAACGTAGTATTCAGTTTTCAAAAACAGCCATGAATAAAGCAGGTGCAAATCGATTAATTAGTATTGCTATAGAGCTTGGGATTGACCCAGATGAAATGGGCTTAATAGACACAGATGGAATTGAAGAGGAAATATGTAATGACACCTAAAAGTGACCCCTTGAGTGTTCTCTTATCTTTGAAACAAGAGCTTGAGTTTGATATAGATGATCAACTAATTGAGGCTTGTTATATACTTCAGCAAGATCACCAATATGATAAAGAGCGTGATTTAATTAAGAAAATGGAAGCATTGATTGAAGAACCTGTCACTCAAAATCAGGATGGCGCACATATATGAAGATTCAAAAAATTATAATCAATAATTTTATGCCATACAAAGGGGAACAAAAAGTAAAATTTCCTCAGCATGAAACTCAAAATGTTATGTTACTCTTCGGTGATAACATGCGTGGTAAAACTAGCTTTCTGAATGCTATTCGCTGGGGGTTTTATGGAAAAGCCCTAGGACGACACTTGCGTGAAATACCCCGTGTAAATCTTGTAAACATTGACTCTGCAACTAGCGGTGATTGGTCAATGTCTATTACATTACTTTTTAACAACAAAGAAAAAAATTATGAATTGAAAAGAACTATTAATATTAAGCAACACGTGTCCCAACCAAAAACTGATGCTGACTTTGAAGAATCTGTTTACTTAGCCATAGATGGAGAAGTCCAAAGTGGGGATCTCATTGGACGTGAAGTTAATCAAATTATTCCTGAAGAAATATCACGATTCTTTTTGTTTGATGGGGAACTCCTTCAAGAATATGAAAATTTACTAATTGAAGACAGTGAACATGGTGAAAAAATTAAAGAACACATTGAACAAGCCCTTGGTGTACCGGCATTACTCAATGGTAGAGATGATTTACAGTATTTATTGAAACAAGCAATTAATAAACAAGCGCTTGATGCTAGAAAATCAAAAGAACTAAAAGGGCATGCAGAAAGACAAAAACAATTGAGTATAAAAAGAGATACTTGTGAAAAGGATTACAAGGATCTTCTATCACAAAAAGAGTCTATACAAACAGATATTGATGCCATTGATGATAACTTAAAAAATACAGAAGCAGTTCAGAGAAAAAAAGTTGAACTTGAACATTTAGAAGGCGAGAAAAAGAGTATTGAAGATCAGTTAATTGATTTAGCAAATGACTTGAGAGAGTTATTACGCAATGCATGGAAGGATATTCTCAATAGCAGCGTATCACCCATGCTCAAGTCATTGAGTGATGAACGTAATAACATACAGGCATCTGTGTCTAACAAAGCAGTTCTTGATGCCAAAATACAGGAGTTAACTAATAGCCTAAATGAAGATACTTGCCCAAAGCTTATAGATATGATCGGAAAAAAGAGGTGGGTGGCAAAAGTCAAACATACCAGTTAACTGGATGTCATATACTGAATGGGGAATTTTAAGTTGTGGGTACAAGTCACTCACCCCCGCTCTTAAATATTGATATGTATTATTAACATTACTAAGTCCATGTTTATCAAGTCGCCAGTTCCATTTAACAGTCGTTTTTCCATTAATAAAAATGTAAGGCTTAACTTTTCTACCCATCCTTAAAT
>JAKIVF010000052.1 GCA_021647145.1 Methylococcaceae bacterium
ATCAAGAACTCTTATCAGAACGATCCTCTGCCCATTCGTCTGAGAGTGTTTCTTTTGCTAGCGGTTCTCCCTGGTAATAGGCTGCTCGCGTAATAAGATGTGCACCTACTGGTGCAGTAAGAATAAAAAAAATAATAGCCATAAGGCAACGGGAAATGACTCCCATATCTCCACTGTCCAGAGCTGCTCCCAAAAGCAGAAGAGCAACGCCAAGAGTTGCTGCTTTTGATGACGCATGTAAGCGTTGATATAGATCGGGTAGCTTAAGTACGCCAATCGCCGCAATTAACATAAAAACAGCACCACTGATGAGACAGATAGCAACGAGTACATTAATCATTTTTATGCGCTCTTGAGTCTCGGTCAATTAATACTGCAAACGCTGCTGTTCCAATAAAAGCTGTTATTCCAACGACCACAGCGACATCAAGTAAAGCATGTTCGCCAGACTGTACTGCTTCGGATGCCATCATACCCACAACCAGTATTGCGAGCAGGTCAAGTGCAACCACTCGATTAACCATCGTCGGGCCGATAACCAGTCGAATAAAGGTGATGGCAATGGCAACAGATAGCATGATTTCGACGATGATAAATATTAGGTTCATGATTTTATTTTATTTCATTTATTTCTTTGATTGCACAGGCCGCTCGAACCCTGTTACCTAAATCAATGTAAATAGCTTTCACTGCGGCATCTCTATCTTCGGCATACATAAGATGGACATAAAGGCTTTGCCTGTCCTCTTTTACTTCCAGTGTCAGGCTGCCTGGGGTAAGCGAAATGGCATTTGCTAGTACAGTAATGGCAACATCATCTAAATCATCGATAGGAATACGAACAATTCGGGGTCTCGCATAAACGGTGGGAGTAAGGATATCCCAGGCAACCCGAAGACTTGAGAGGACAAGGTCTTTAACAATAAAAAAAAGTAAGCGGATAGCAGCCTTGAGCTGACCCAAGCTATTATCCATGCCGTTAAAAGAAACGCTAATAGAAAAAATTACGCTGCTTATCATCCCGCCTAAGAGTAAGTTACCCAGTGTTATAGAACCCTGAAGAAAACACCAGGCAATCGCCATAAGCCATATTGAGCCAAAAGCTATCATTTTATCTTCCCCAATACGGCTAGAATATAGTCAGTCGGATCAACTAATTGCTCACCCGCACGTAAACAAATATCAAACAAAGGTCCTCCAGCTAAACCTATAAAAACAGTTATTAATGCTAAGAGACTCACGGGAACAAGACGTTTGCTATCTTTGCCGACTGTAAGATCTCTGTTGGGGTCAGGGTGATCTTTCCAGAAAACCTCAACCCAGATTTTTATCATGGAATACAGGGTAAAAAGACCTGTAAAAATAGCCGCTGCCATCACCCACCACAATTTGGATTCTACCGTTGCCCAAACAATAGAAAACTTAGCCACAAAACCACTTAACGGGGGAAAGCCCGCTAAAGAAAAAGCTGAAACCAGATAAATAAGTCCTAGTTGCGGCCAGGCTTTCCACATGCCACCTGTTTTATGTAATTTTTCTGAACCTACACTATCAGAAGCAAGCCCCGCCACTAGAAACAAGTTTCCCTTGGCAATAATATTATGCCCTATAAAAAAGATGGCAGAAGCCAGTGCCAAGGGTGTTTTAATGGCTAGTCCCACCACAATATAACCTATTTGACTGATGATGTGAAAAGAAAGAATACGACGAATATGCATTTGGCTAGCAGCACCAAAAACACCGATAAGCATGGTAGAAACACCCAGTATAAGAAGTAATTTATGCCCTAGCACTTCACCTGGCATAATCAAGGTATGCAGACGGATCAAAGCATAAACACCCACTTTCGTAAGAATCCCTGAAAATAACGCTGATACGGGGACTGATGGGGTGTGATAACTTGCTGGAAGCCAGAAAAAAAAGGGAAACATGCCCGCTTTAACCGAAAAAGTTACCAAAAAAAGCAGGCCCGCTAATCGGATGGGACCTGCTTTATCATCAGCAACGGCTTGCTGTGAAATAACTGAAATATCGGCCATATTCAAAGTACCTGCCTTGGCATATAAAAGACCTAGTCCTGCTAGAAAAATAGCAGAGGAGAGCAAATTAAGCACCACATATTTGACTGCACCTTCGGTTTGTTCTGCTCGCCCCTCCAGAGTCATCAGGGCAAAACTGGACATCAGCATAATTTCAAAGCAAACGTAGAGATTAAATATATCGCCTGTTAGAAATGCACCGCTGGCACCCATTAAAAGAAAGTGAACCAGAGGATGAAAAGCAGGCGAAAAATCACCTTGCTTGTGCTTGCTACTCATCAGCGAATATAGCAAGACCGAAAAACCTATTAACCCTGTAAACAGAATCATTATTGCAGCAAGAAGGTCAGCTATTAGCGTAATGCCATAGGGCGCTTGCCAGCCTCCTACCTGGGTAGTTAAATAACCCTGATCAAGAACCTGGCTAATAAGAACAAAACCAATAATAAGATAAGTTGTGATGCCTAAGAGAGAAACCCATCGTTGAGCAACAACATGTTGACGCGTTAAAATACCAAGACTGGCTGAAATAAGAGGAAGCAGTATTGGCAGAATCAGTAACACACTCACGAATCTTTGTTATTTGATATTGAAACAGGGTCATCCAGACTATCGGTGTGGGTAATCTGGTCAATATCATCGTGCCCTAGAACCGCTACGCATCGATAAGCAAGTGCCAAAGAAAAGCCAAACAACGCCAAACCAATGACAATAGCAGTTAAGATTAATGCTTGGGGAAGAGGATCAACGGCTGTTAATGCCAATATCTCTGACCCCTGAGGAATAATGGGTACACTATCACCATGTAGACCTGCGGCTACAAAAATCAGTAGATTGGTAGCATGACCTAACAGAGCGATCCCTAGAACAATCTGTAAAAGTCGTTTTTGCAGGAGTAAAAAAACAGCGCAGGCATAACAAACGCCAATCACTAAACTCATAATGATTTCCATTATCGACCTTCCTTTTTAGTTTTTACTACCGATTCGATTTCTAATACAAATGAACTGACAACACCTAAAACCACCACATAAACACCCAGATCAAACAATAAAGGCGTACCTATTTTGAGCGTAGTAAAACCTAGTGAAAGCGTAATCCATAATGAGCCCATAAACGCAGTGTCCCATTGAAATAAACTTGCTAGAACAGATAACAATAATCCGACAGCAATATAAGACAGTGGTTGAAAATGTAATAGTTTTCTACCCGCATCAGCCCCATAGGCAATAGTCACTATAATGATGGCGCTGGCAGCCAATAGCCCACCTGAAAACCCGCCACCCGGCTCGTCATGTCCTCGTAATAGTAAAAAAAACGAAACGATACCTAAAAGGACGACTAACCAGCGCAATGTTATATCAAGGATAGGTGAAGACTTCATGTTGCCTCCTTTTTTGTCTGTTTTAAACTACCCATTAAAACACCCACACCCAATGCCGCAATACTCAGCACAGTGATTTCACCTAAGGTGTCCAACGCTCTAAAATCAACCAGAATAACATTAACCACATTAGCACCATGCCCTTGCTTTAAAGCATTCAATCCATGCCAAAGACTGACCCTCTGACCATAATCCGTACTCAATGCGACCAAGGTTAGCACCATCATTGTCAACCCTGTCAGTGCTGATATAACTAATCGTCCTGTTTGAATTTTGATGGGCTCTCCAACAAAATCAGGCAGGTGGCGAAAAGCTACAACCAACAGAACAACGGCAAGAATTTCAACTAAGAATTGAGTAAGGGCAAGATCTGGCGCTTGGGAAACAATAAAGAATAACGTCATTCCCATTCCCATTGAACCTAAGGCTGCAATAGCAGGTAATCGCTGACGAGCAAAAGCGGTCGCTAGGCTGCTTGCCATGATTAAAAGCCCAGCTGATAATTCTGCTAAGGTGATTTTCTGGACCAAGGATGGTCTTGTCGGTGCGTCAACCTGAACCCAAGCGTAAAGTATCAATGCACAAGTTACAATAATAGTGGTTCCCAGATAAGACGTTAAGGAACCATTTTGAATAATTCGAGTGAGCGATCGTCCAAAACCAAGCACAGCATTCCAAATTATATCGTGGATCAATAGACCGCTGGGCAGGATTGGAATTCTTTTATATAGAACATGGCGCTTGGAATAAGCCAGCCAACCAGCCAATATGGCAAGTGCACTCAGTGCTAGGTGAGGCGTAAAGCCATGCCATAACCCTAGTGCTGTCGGTTTGACACCTAAAGAAATAACAGCGGGTGCAATTAGGTAGCGTTCCAAGGGCGATAACCCAAGACCACTGAATAAACCAATGAGACTAATCAATAGCATGGGGACCAGCATTGACCACGGAGATTCATGCGCTTTTTTGGCCAGAAACTGGTTTTTTCCAAAAGCTGGGATCAACACAACACAACAAGCGACCATGACGAAAGCAGTCACCAAAACAGTGATTAGAGCGATCAGCCAAGGCGCATAAGATAAGCCTGCTTCTAAAATCATTTCTTTGGCAGCAAAACCCAGCATAGGGGGGAGACCCATCATGGAAATACCTGCTAAACAAGCCGTAATCGTAGTGTAGGGCATTTTATTAGCAAGCCCCCCTAATGCATTGATATTGCGATTATGGACAGCATGATCAATGGATCCTGCAACCAGAAAAAGAGGCGCTTTGTAACAGGCATGAGCCAGCAAAAAAACAGTCATTGCGTTGAGCGCATAGGATGTTCCAATACCAATCAAGCAGACCATCAGTGCCAATGCTCCCACCGTAGAATGCGCTAAAAGTGCTTTTAAATCTGTCGCTTTAAGAATCGCGAAAATAACAACGATCATACTGGCGGATGAAATAAGCACCAGTGTAGGTGTCCAAGCTGCATGTTCGGAAAGAATAGGATGCATTCGAGCCAACAGAATAACCCCTGCTTTAACCATGGTTGCAGAATGTAAATAGGCACTGATGGGTGTAGGGGCTGCCATTGCTCCTGGTAACCAGAAACAAAAAGGCCACTGAGCACTTTTACTAAAAGCCGCCAGGCAAATAAGTATGAAAATTGACAGCACCCAGGGGTGATCATGCATGGGCGGTAATTCAGAAAGGTTCCAAACTCCCGTAGCAAGTCCCAGTAATACAACGGCAGCTAAAAGTGAAAGACCTCCAATAGCGGTTACTAGTAATGCTGTTTTAGCTCCGGCTCTAGCTTCTGGATCACGGTGATTACTGCCAATGAGAATATAGCTTGAGATTGATGTCAATTCCCAGCTCACAAAAAGCAGAACGATATTATCAGCTAATACTACGCCCAGCATAGAGGCCATAAAGAACAAAAGCCAACCTATAATAGAACCTGTACCAGAGTCATCTCCCATGTACTCCGAAGTATAGGAAAAAATACCTGCACCGATAACTGTAATAATAAGAGCTATAAAAAGACCAAAAGAGTCAGCGCGTAGTGTGACATGTAATCCTAGCTGGGGGATCCATTCAAAGTTCAAACTTTGAGGACTGCCTTTAGATGCTGGTTCCAGCAGAGAAATAACAAGCCCCACCATGATAAGGATAAAAAAGCTGACCAATTTTGACCAGTTTCTTCCCAACAATCTAAAGCCTGTGGGCGATGCAATCGACAAAACCAGTGGAATAATGAATAACAGGGCTATTGACATAATTGATTTAAAGGCAAAACAGACATCCAGAAATTTTTTTCTATCAAATCTGTATCGATTGTCAAGTTTATTCCATTCACTATTCTAATTGCTTGTAAAATATAACCAGTATGTCATGCCAAGTGCTAATACTAGAATAGTTCCTAGAAAAATTATAACAACAGCTATAGTCTTATGGAAAAAATCAATGGATTTTTTTTCTACTTTTTTCATAAAAGATAGTTTAAGTATTATAATACGATCATTCTAACCTTACTAACTTACATTAACCTTTCAATCGTTTATAACTTTTCAAACCTTAGTCACGATTGCATTGTAATATTCAACTATCTATCTGATCAAACTCCAAATCTATTCGAGTGCCACCTTTATGCGAACGTGATAGTGATAATTTCATTTGATGCAAATCTGCAATTTCTTTGACAATGGCGAGTCCTAATCCACAACCATTACCTGAACTGCCTGGAATACGATAAAAACGTTCAAAAATTTTATTACTCTCTATTTTATTGATACCAGGTCCATCATCTTCAATGCTTAAACAAAGGGTCGGTTGATGACTCAAAGTGACAAATATGCTTCCCTTTCTAAGTCCGTAAGTAATGGCATTGTCCAGCAAATTAGCCAATAATTCAGTTAATAAGATTCTATCTCCCTTAATAAAACATGGATGGTCGGCTGCAACGAAATTCATCTCAATATTCTTTTCTAATGCTTTAGGCACCCACTCAATGCACACTGTCTTGGCTAGATTATATAAGTCAACTTTCTCCATCTGATGGCTTCCTTCAATTGGGCTGGACCGAGCCAAAGCTAATAATTGAGTAATCATATGTGAAACTCTATCAGCACTATTCTGGATTTGTGATAAAGCGGGTTGCATAGCCAATATATTATCTTCGCGTCGCGCTCGTTCTGCCTGTAATTTTAGTCCGGCCAATGGGGTTCGTAATTGATGCGCTGCATTTGCAATAAAGCGCTGTTGAGATGCAATGGCAGTTGATAACTGTTTCATTAAACTATTAATGGTGTCTGTTAATATCCTTACCTCGGTAAATACCTGTGTTTCTGGGATTGGACTTAAATCGCTAGATGAACGTTGCGAAATATCGTCTGCCAGTTTGTGCAGAGGGGCTAACCCATGATTAATCGCTTCATAAAGAAGCAGGCTAATAAGTATAGTTAATAATATTTGGGGAATTAAATCAGTTAGTAATATATCGGTCATCATGTCTTGGCGTTTATTTAATGTTTCCGCCACATGAATATATACTTTGTCTGGTAGTGTGTCAGGAACTAGCAAAGAAACCATACGAATTGCTTTGTCATCAATACTGGCATCTGAATAGACAGGCTGTTCTACAGTTATGGCCTCTGAAGGATTTGGCAACGTTGAATCACCCGCTAATATGCCTATATTTTCAGCATTAATTTTGAAGAAAGTAGTATCTATATCGTCCCATTTAAAAATTTGCAATGCGTTATCTGACAGTTTCACAGAAACCTTATGATCAATCACTTCAACTTCCTGAACCAATGATCGCGCAGAATCCAATAGCCAGCGATCATAGGTTTTTTCAACATAATGCAAGGTAACAAAATAGGATAAAGCCGTTTCTAAAACAATAAAAATAATGACCGGAATAATCAGTCGATAGGCTATCGCTGATTTTAAGCTAGTGACTTTATTCATCACGTTTATTCTCCAATAGATAGCCTAAACCTCGAAACGTTCTAATGCCAGCATTAAAGGGCTCAATACGTTTTCTGATACGATGAATATAAACTTCGATGGCATTATCCGCCAACGCATCACCGTGTAAAGACAAATGCTGTGCAATTCTATCTTTGCTAATGACCTTGCCTTTCTGCATCATCAATACTTCCAAGACAGCAGATTCACGTGCGGATAATGACAGTAATTCACCCTTGGCTAGAATTTGGTGACTACTGGTATCTAATTGCAGGCCTCCTACCTCGATAATATGACTAAAGCCTCCATAACAGCGTCTGACTAAAGCATGCAGCCGAGCTTCCAGCTCTCTCAGTTCAAAAGGTTTAGTCATATAATCATCAGCCCCTTGATGGATACCTTCGATACGATTATTCATATCATCCCGGGCAGTTAACACCAAAATTGGCAGGGATAGTTTTTGACTACGTAGTCTGCGCAATAATTGTAAGCCATCCATATCAGGCAATCCTAAATCCAATATTATCAGATCGAAACCTTGCGCTTTCAACAAGTGTTCTGCATAAGCAGCTGTTGTAGCCCCTGTTACATAGTAACCACTATTGGAAAGCGTATGAGTAAGACCATCGGCGAGAACCTCATCATCTTCTATTAATAAAATATTCATTTCATTTGAAAGGTTATTGAAAGCTTGGGTTTCTATAATAACAGCTACTTGATGTGCTACGACTACAACAAGGATGTTTATCAAAAGCTTTCGCCAGGGAGAGGCTTTTTTAAATTTTATAGAGAGGTCATGAAATGGGTGTTTTTTTTGGAATAATTAATATCATAGTTGCAGTCTGGTTTTATTCTTCGGCAACCTCAGTAAAAAAACAAGCAATTATGTGGGCAGTCATAGGAGGACTATCTTTTCTCTTTTTCAAATATTTAGGCTATTCAGTGATAGGTATGATTCAAGGATCATTAGATCAAGCTATTCTTGGCGATTTAGTTGATAAAGGATATTCAGCAACAGAAAACTCGGCAGGAGAACTTTCCAGCGAAACATCGGGAAATCAATCTACCGCTCTTGGTATTTTTTATGAATTTTTTCCTTTAATTGTTGCCCTGTCAGGAGTTGCTTTTATTCGGGCAAAATTTATCCTGGGAATGGGATACATTGCTTCGCTAAAGCACAAAACGCCAATAAAGCTTGTAACCAAAAATTCATTGGAGACTTCATCAATACAATCACCTGGTTTTGTAGAGACTTTATCAAGTTTGTGGAAAAAGATTAGACGAAGTTAAGTTCATGTAGAATAGAACAGGTTCTTGTGGTTTTAACCCTCATAACGTTTTAAATTTTTTTTTATAATAATTAGTCTGGATTTTTTAATCCAGACTTTACCTTACAGGATAAGAACATGTCGATTCTAGGCTATTTATTAAGCGGTAGACAATTAGAGAAAGCAAAAAAATTAACCCTTGAGGCACGACAGGAAAAGGGAGAGAAGGCGGATCAATTATTTCAGCAAGCCTACGATACTTTTACGACGATTCCTGAGTCGTCTTCAAACTATGCAGATGCACTTTACTATTGGGGATTTGCAATTTTACATCAAGCATTCACTAAACCTTCGGATGAGGCTAGCAAAATTTTTGACCAGGCCATAACTAAATTTTCTTTATGTAAAACTATAGCTCCTGAACATTTAGGTGCCTCGATAGATAGTGGAGTTGCTCTGATGGGTCTAGCCAAGAGCAAACAAGTTAGTTTAGATAATGGACTTTACAGTAAAGCAAAAGAATCATTTGAAAAAGCTGAAACTATCCAGCAAGGTTCTGCTTCTTACAATTTAGCTTGTTTGTATGCCTTACACAAAAAGAATGATGACTGTTTAAAAGCTTTAGAAAATGCGCGAGACCATGGTTTAGTGCCTGACGAACAAAATATTATCAATGATGATGATCTTAAAAACATTAAACAATTACCTTGGTTCGCTGAATATATTGAATCCTTAACTCCCGAGAAAGAAATAGAAAAAATAGAAAAAATAGAAAATAAAGTAGAAGTCAAAAATGAAAGTTCTGACTAACTAATGAATAAAAAATGGAAATATTCAAAACTCTGTACTAAGTTGTTAATACAAACCATGCCCTTTGAGCATGGATGTCGATTTGTAGACCATCATAAATTATATGTCTGTTTAAAAACCTTAAAGTCCTCTCCTAGCTCATTCTTTCAACTAATAAATAGATTTCCTGAACGACCTTTTTGGTGTAGTATTTGGGTAATTTAATAGTTTGTCAGAAACCGACTATCCTTATAGATAAAGCTTAATTTAACTTTGATAATACTCTGTATCAAAACATAACAATATAAATGTTTAACCCTCCTTTCATCTTTTGTTAAGACTCAGCTAGATATACTTGTCTATTTATTAAATTTTAAGCTTTTCTTGAGTATAAAGGGAGGTTTCCTTGAGACTAAAAAAAGTATAATAACTGCAGATTAATTGTTATGCATTTGTTCCTTGAGCTTTAAATAAACAAAGCCTTAGCAGTTTACATACATATTCTTTAACTATTTACCTACATTAAACTATGAATTTAAACTATCTATTCGTAAACCCACAAAGAAAACTGTTTTTACTAGCTATTTCTTTCTTACTTACGAACTTAACAGCGTGTGCTATATACGAAATACAAGACTCACCACCTGTTGATCTTCATGCTAAGTGGATAATGTTACCAATGATTAATCATTCTGACACGCCTGATGCTGGTAATCGAGCTGCAGACATTACTGCAACTTTAGTTCGTTCCCAAGGTATTACTCAATTATCAAGTTATGAACCCCCTGTTATTAATACAAAACATCTCGAGCTAGACCAACAAAAAGAATTACGTCAGGCAATCAATTGGGCAAAACAACAAGGCTATAATTTTGGTTTAAGTGGTAGTGTTCAAGAATGGCGTTATAAAAGCGGCTTAGATGGAGAACCAGCAGCAGGAATTACACTAAATATGATAGATCTAAACAATGGACAAATTATTTGGTCTGCATCTGGCTCTCGCACTGGCTGGGGGCGCGATAGCGTTAGTGGTGTAGCACATAAGTTATTAGCTGTTTTAGTAGATGGTTTAACGTTATCGGAATAATCTATGCTTAAAAGGCTGAAAATAGATCAATCGCCTCAAACAACTAGTTCCGCAGTTATAGAAGTAATCGTACTTACATTATCAAGCCTGGTTTTAGGGTACTTTATAACATCAGAAGCAGGTTTTTTTTCTATACTAAGTTTTTCAAGTTTATTGATGGGGCCTTTATTGTGTGGCTTACGTTATGGGTTTTTATATGCGTTAAATAGTACGTTATTATTAATTGGATCAATGTGGGCCGTCAGTCAATATAGCTCAATCTGGGCCTCTAATGTCTTTTCAGGTTCAACTTTAGGACTTATCATCATTCCTCTTATTGCGGGTGAATTTCGTAATCATTGGGAACATAAAATGAATAAATCTCAAGGCATGCTAAGTTATATTGACCAGCGTCTTGGAGAAGTTACAAATGCTTTTAATATACTAAAAATATCCCATGAAAAATTAGCTCAAAGAACAGCATCTCAAACTACGCTACGAAATAATATTATTGCTGTTCGAAACCAGATCATGAAAAATAAAATGAATGATTCAGATGCAGTAAGTTTGAATGATTTGATTTTGAAACTATTTGCTGAATATTGCTCGATTCAACAGGCGGGTCTATATGCTGTTGATGATTCGGGAAATATTATTAATACTGCCTTAACCTTTTATGGTGGTAGTTTTCAAATTATATCTAATGACTTAGTATTAAAAGAAGCTCTCAACACCTTAAAAACAACGAGTCTTAAGCCTGAATTAGCAACTAAAGAAAAATATAACAAATATATCTTATTGGCCATCCCTCTTATTGATGTCTCGGGCCGAAACTGGGGCATTGTTGTAGTTAATAAAATGCCCTATCGTGCATTTTTACCTGATAATATTAGATTATTTGCTATTTTAGGTGGATATATTGCTGACCTTATCGGAAAGCGAAGTGACTCATATTATTGTGAAGATGTTAACTTACAATCATTTCTTCTACATCTAAAGCGTTGTTTACATAACTTAAAAGCCTTTGATATCCCAAGTACTCTTGTCATTATTAAAATTACAAATGAACATCATGCAATTGGAATGAATAATTTAATTATAGCGCGTCAAAGGGGGTTAGATAGAGCTTGGTCCACTAAAAATATTGATGGGAAGCATATCGTTTTTATTCTATTACCGCTAAGTACAATTGCTGGAACTGAAGGGTATAAGCTTCGTTTAGAACAGATTGTTAACGAGCAATATAATTATGTTAGCTTAGAAGATGCAAACATTGAGTTTCACAGAAAATACTTTGTAAAAAATCAAGATTTACAAGAAATGATGCCTGGTTTTTTTCAAAAATTCAATATAGATAAAAAGTATTGGCAAAAACAATGAAAGAAGAACTGCTATTGTCTAAATACTTAATTTATCACCTAAAAAATGGTACGCTCGTATTTTTTTTTATTGCTTTACTATCGCAAGCATTTTTCTTTTACTTTTTAGTAAGTCATCAATTATTTGCTGCATTACTATTTCATATTTCTAGTGCCTTTTTATTTCCTTGGCCTCTGTGGAAATCATTACCCGTACGATTTCACAATGATTGGAAAATTCTAATTCTATTTTTTCTCTTCTGTTTACTTATTCCAATAATTTCTGGTATTGGATTATTATTAAGCTTAAGTATAAATAGTTATTTTTCTAAACCTTTTCTAGGTGAGTTATCTACCACTATAAAAGTACCATCATTACCCGATCACCTTTTACAAACAATGCAATTGTCAAGCTATAAAGGGGAGAGTTTATTAGGTGTCCTAGAGGCTTCTACAGTGGAGAACCACCGAATAAAGGCAGTTTTAAAAACACGACAAATGCTTGATAAAGCAGCCATACCCATATTAAAAGTAGCACTTTTAGATCCTGTCGATGAGGTAAGATTGCTTGCATACTCAATGTTAGATAAAAAAGAAAAAATAATTGGTAGGCAAATTACATCACAACTTGAAGCATTAAAAGATAGGCCCTCTGAAAAACATATTGCTGAGCATATGAATTTAGCAGAAGGTTATTGGGAGCTTTCATACTTGGGCTTAGTTCATGGGCAAGCTCAACTCCACATTTTACAGGATGCTTATACTCATATACAAAAAGTTGTAAAGCATAGAACAAAAGATTCAGATGCTTATTTTTTACAAGCTCGTATTACATTAGCATTAAATCTCTATGATATTGCTGAAAATTCCTTAGACCAAGTTGTAAAATTAGAACTAAGCACAAAAAGAGCAAGGTCTTATCAAAAAGAACTCGCTTTTGTTTCTCGACACTTTGAAGAAAGTAAAGATGAAAAATCTTATCAAAATAATTCAAATACAATTGAAGAGCAAACAGAAGGAGTTACAGAAAGTTGGGGATAAAGATTGAAAAACCAAACCAAGCTGATATCGGATTAATTTTAGAAGGAACCTACCCTTTTGTTCGTGGAGGAGTATCAAGCTGGATACATCAACTCATTCAGGGCTTACCAGAAGTCACGTTTGCAATAAACTTTATTGGAGATAAAGCTGAGTCATACCCAACAATGCATTACCAATTTCCAGAGAATGTTATTGATTTAAAATGTATCTACTTAGATTCAGAACGTAACGTAAAAAAACCAAAAGCTTTCACTGGAAATAAAGACGCTTTTATTCAAGTACAAAAAATGTACGAAGAGTTTCATGGTAATAAAAAACCAAACACCTATGAGGCTTTAGGTAAAGTTCTACATCACTTACATACAAAAAAAGATTTTGATATTAATGATTTTTTATACAGTGAACAGTCCTGGTCTTTTATTACAGAACAATATGAAAAATCAACAGCAGATTCTTCTTTTATAGATTATTTTTGGACGATTAGAGCAATGCATCAACCAGTTTTTGCTCTAATTGACGGTATAGATGGGGCTGTTGATGCTAAAGTTTTTCATACCATATCTACAGGCTATGCTGGTTTATATGGCGTTATGTTACATCATCTTTATAAGAAAAAAATCATCCTCACCGAGCATGGTATTTATACCAAAGAAAGAAAAATTGATTTATCTCAAGCTGACTGGATCGAAGAAGTTAAAAAAGCATCTGGAGATACTCTAAATAGTAACTTTAGTTATTTAAGACTATTATGGATACGTTTTTTTGAATCAATAGGTCGTACTGTATACCAAATTTCTGATCCTATAATTTCAATATCCGAAGGCAATAAGCGTAGACAAATTATTGACGGGGCAAAAGCAGAAAAAATAACTGTGATTGCAAATGGAATAAATTTAGAAAAACTACAACCACAACGGCTTAAACGTCCTGATAAAATACCGTTAATTATTGGTTTTATTGGACGAGTTGTACCTATCAAAGATGTTAAAACATTTATCAGAGCGATGAGTAATGTTTGTTCTTCTATGCCGGATGTACAAGCCTGGATTATTGGCGGAGAGGATGAAGACCCCGCCTATGCAGTTGAATGTCGCGATATGGTTGCTAGTCTGCACTTAACTGACCAAATTATTTATAAAGGTTTTTGTAATATAGTAGACATTTTACCTCAACTAGGCTGTATAGCATTATCATCCATTAGCGAAGGAGTTCCACTAGTTATATTAGAAGCCTTTGCCTGCGGTATTCCTGTGATTTCAACTGATGTAGGAGCTTGCCGAGAGTTGATTGAAGGCGGATCAAAAGAAGACAAAGCCCTTGGGGTTGCTGGGGCAATTGTTTCCATAGCAGATTCAGAACAATTAGCGCTTGAAATAGTTAATTTATTTAGTGATACAGAATATTGGAAGAATTTATCAAAGATTGCAGAAAAACGAGCAGACAACTACTTTGGAGAACAAGCTTTGTTTTCTAGTTATAGAAAAGTTTATAGAGAAGCATTGGAAAACTAATGGCCGGAATAGGATTTGAACTTCGAAAACTACTCAGCAAAAAAAGTTTATTTGGCCTATTGCAGGCCTATGGTTATGCAGGAATAATAAGTTCTGGCCCATGGGTTCTTTCAATTTTAGGCATTATGGCTATTGGTATTATAAGTGTCAATTTACAGACACAGTCTACTGTGGTTCTTTCTTTTTTAATATCCATCACATATTTAATGGCAATCTCTATCATTATTGGTGGCTGGTTACAATTAATGCTGACTCGGTTTGTATCTGATTTAATTTATGCAAAAAAGCAACAAGAAATTATTCCTAATTTATTGGGAGCACTAATTGTTACAACCTTAACCAGTTTAGTTGTTGCATTGATTAGTTGGCCTCTCTTTCCTAAACAAACCTTAGTTTATAAATTATTAATGCTTAGTAGCTTGGTATTACTGAGTAATATTTGGATATTGGTTGTTATGCTTTCAGGTTTGCGTGCCTATAAAAAAGTAATTGCAGCTTTTTTTATTGGTTACAGTTTAACAATTTTATTTTCGTTATTACTTAGGTCTTATGGAGTTGAAGGGCTCTTAGCTGGTTTTTTATTGGGTCAGTCAATAATGATGTATTTCATGCTCGGCATCATAGTACATGAATATACAGCGGATTCACTCATTAGCTTTGAATTTTTAGATAGGAAAAAGGTTTTTTATAGCTTAGCGGCCATTTCAATCATTTATAACTTAGGAGTCTGGACAGATAAATTTGTTTTCTGGTTTAACCCTATTACCTCTGAAGCTATTATTGGTCCATTGCGAAGCTCTATTATATATGACCCTCCTATATTCCTATCATATTTATCGATTATTCCTGGTATGGCCGTATTTTTATTGCGAATGGAAGCCGATTTTGTAGATAAATACAATGACTTTTACAGAGCTATCCGTGATGGCGCCTCTTTAGGAACAATTCGTAATTTAAAAAAGTCGATGATTAATACAATTCGTTCAAGTTTTTTGGAGATTTTTAAAGTACAGGCAATAACAACTCTCATATTAATTTATGCAGCCGACCATATTTTACCTATATTTCGAATATCAACAAACTATCGAATGTTATTTTCTATAGATGTCGCAGCAGTGGGAGTGCAAGTTGTTTTATTGGGTGTGTTTAATGTGCTGTTTTACTTGGACAAACGTATTATTATTTTAAATTTAACTATTTTCTTTGCGCTCTGTAATTTGATATTAACAATCACCTCTCAACACTTAGGCCCTATTTATTATGGATATGGGTTTGCTTTATCAATACTTTTAACAACAATGATAGGCTTTATCATTTTAAACCAAAAATTAATGCGTCTTGAATATGAGACATTTATGTTGCAACGGTAAGTAAAACACTAATATGATGCAAAAATATTTTTTTTTTCTAGTCGCTTTATTGGCGTCACAAGCAGAGGCAGTTGAAAACCCTTCAACTGCCTTTTATTATGCGATTAACTCGCCGTTAGGTTTATTATCATCTTACGAACGTGTCATTGTAGAACCCGATAACATTACACCTGAGCAATTACGTTTTTTACAAAACCAAGGTACTATTGTTTATGCTTATTTAAGTATAGGAGAAGTTGGCCCTACTCGTACTTGGTCTAAGGAAGTTAAGGAAGAATGGAAAAAAAGTATTAATACCGGATGGAATAGTGCTGTGATGGATATGACCTCAAATGGATGGCACCAATTTTTATTAAAAAAGCAAATGAAAAAACTTTGGCAACAAGGTTACCGTGGTTTTTTTCTCGACACCATGGATAGTTATCAGCTCTTCGCAAACACTGAACCAGAACGACTTAAACAACGCCAAGGTATGGTTACCCTAATTAAGGCGATGAAGCAGCAATATAAAGAAGTTCATCTATTATTTAATCGTGGCTTTGAAATTCTGGATCAAGTTGCAAATCTATCCGATGGAGTGATTGCAGAATCTTTATTTGCAGGATGGAATCCAGAAAAAAATGAATACAGGGTCGTCCCCAAAGAAGACAATCAGTGGTTAACCAATAAATTAAAACAGGTACGAGATGTTTATAACCTACCTATCACTGTTCTTGACTATCTACCGCCAGAAAAAAGAGAGCAAGCCGAATCAATTGCGACCCAAATCAGTCAAGAGGGTTTTACACCATGGGTCAGCACCCCTGCCTTAGATTACATGGGAGTTGGAAGTAAAAAATTAGTTCCAAGAAAAGTATTATTTTTATATGACTCACAAGAAACTAAACTTGCTGATCATAAGATACATCGTTTTTTAGCTATGCCACTTGAATATTTAGGCTATATTCCTGATTATTGGGACGTAAGCAAAGGCTTACCTAATTATATATTAAAAGGACGATATGCTGGAATAGTGGCATGGTTATCAAGCAATAATTCTTCTCGCGATCAGCTATTATCCGAATGGGTACTTGAACAAGTTCAGCAGAAACTACCCATCGTTTTTATGGGGCATTATACATTATTTCAAAACAATCAATTAACCAAGACTCTAGGCCTTGATTATTTAAAACAAAATTTGACCATCCCATTAAAACTAGAAGTCTTGTCAAAACATTTGGGATTTGAAGCAAAACCAACCCTTAGACAAGTTGGCTTACCTTTAATCAATAGTAAAAAAGGACAGGCATGGCTAAAAGTTAATGGTAATGAAAACAAACAAATCACGCCTGTTTTTATTAGTGAATGGGGGGGTGTAGCACTGAACCCTTATATTTTACAAAATATTCCTGCTTTGGGTAACGATGACAAATATAGCCGCTGGATCATAAATCCCTTTGAGTTTTTAAAAGAAGCTTTGCAATTAGAAACCATTCCCGTCCCTGATGCGACAACTGAAAACGGAAATAGAATACTAACCTTCCATATTGATGGGGATGGTTTCAGTAATAAATCACAATTACCAGGCAACCATTACTCATCTGAAATAATTTTGGAGGAGTTTCTCAAACCTACACCCTTACCCCATACTGTTTCAATTGTTGAAGCAGAAATAGGTAAAGAAGGAATCAACCCTAAGTTAAGTCAAATACTACAACCTATTGCCAGAAACATCTTTAAATTATCCAATGTTGAAATTGCAAGTCACTCGTACAGCCATCCATTTAATTGGTCTATGGCAGTGAAGAATACTGACAATACTGCTATAAAAAAAACAAATTCAGCTAAACACGTACTGAAACCAGGACATACTTATACAGAGATAAATAAGACAGCTTATAAAGCAGAAGATGGTTATTATCATTTACCTATTTCTGATTATTCTTTTAATACAGAACGCGAAATTAAAGGATCTATTGATTATATAGATAAAAATTTAGCCCCTCATGGTAAAAATACTAAAGTTTTTTTATGGTCAGGCGATAGCTTACCTAATGAAGAAGCATTAGCCTGGACTGAAAAGTTGCAGATTAAAAATATGAATGGTGGTAATACTATTATTCGACAGGGTATTGATTCAATCACCAATATTAGTGCTAGCGGATTAGCAAAAGGAGTTTTTTTTCAGCCCTATGCCCCAATACAAAATGAAAATGTCTATACTAATGATTGGACAGGTCCTTATTATGGCTACCAACGTGTTATAGAAACCTTTAAATTAACTGATCAACCTAAACGCTTAAAACCCATAAGCCTCTATTACCACTTTTATTCTGGTGAGCGTCAAGCGTCTTTAAGGGCTTTACATAGAGTTTATGACTGGACATTGAAACAAGAGACTTTACCCATGTGGCTAAGTGAATATATCCCTAGAATCCATGCATTTCGAAATGCAGTATATGAGCAGATTAATAATGGCTGGAGAATTTATCAGGCAAAAAACTTACACACTTTACGAATAACAGAACAAATAAAACAACTGGATATTGTTAATTCAAAGGGTGTTGCTGGCTATAGAAAATTATCACAGGGTCATTATCTAGCCCTGAATGGAGATGATATGGTAACTTTACGCTTTAGCAAACGACTAAAGACTACCTCCCCATATCTTATTAAATCTAATTCGCGTATTCGGTATTGGAAAAACAGTAAAAATTTAATTAATTTCAGACTAGCAGGTCATCAAGCTGTTACTTTTAGTTTAGCAAATTTCAGTACAAGCTGTCACTTAAAAACTAAAAGTGGGAAGAATATTTCTGCAAATAAAACAACAAATTTGGCTGCTTTTTTCAAATTTAAAAGCCAAGATACAGGAGCATTACAGGTGATTTGTGGATAATAATAATGAATCATCTTTATTTTCCAACGGCTCATTAATTCTATTCGGCCTAATTATAATCATTGTTTTACTGGTTTTATTTCCTGGAGGAAAATTATTAACTAGTTTTAAAAATAAACCAACCGACCAAGCCGCTGTTCAATATTTGAAGGAACTTGTCGCAAATGATCCTGCAAATGAAAAACTAAAATTACAATTAGCACATAATTTAGTTTTTTTAGGTAAATTAACAGAAGCAGAAGAGGCATTGCAACCTCTTCTAATTAATTCTAAATTAAGTAATAAAGCCCAATTTTTAGCCATAGAAATTCTACGTAAACAGTATTTTAATCTGGTTAGCGATGCAAAAAAGAAAATCAAAAAATCCGAGATAATTATTTCTATCATTAGTCTTTATCCAAACCTTACTGATATAGAGTCACTCGATATTTTAGCAAGCTGGAGTTATGGCCTAGCAGAGCCCGCATTAGCAGCTAAGATTTATCAAAAAATCGGAGAACTTTTTGATAAAAAAAAATTAAGTGAAAATAAAGTTAGTAATAATTTGTTCTGGACAATCCTTGGTATTCAAAATCTGTTCGCTGAAGACACTAAAAAAAATGCAGAATATTATGCGATAAAAGAGTTACAAGCTTTACTCGCAGCTAATTTAATGGGTGATGCTTTTAACAAAGCAAAAATAGCTATCACTAAGTTTAATCAATCAGAACAAATACTTCAGCAAGCTATTCAAATCGCAAACTTTACTAAGAACTCTACTTATAGTAGAGACTGGGGAAGAATATTATTGACTAATTTTGGTATTACTGAAAAAAAAATAGACCAACAAATCACCCGCGAATTAGCTGCAAATGACCCTCAAAACAGTTTGCAATGGGCTGCGCTTCTTTTAAAAAACAGTTCATCTTTACCCCCGTCTTTCTTTGCATATGGTACTAGCTTAGCCACTAGTTTAGGAAATAAGAAAATATTTAAACAATTTAGCTCAAAACAATTAGAACAAAATCCTAAAGATCCCGTTTTAATAGCTCAGTTAGTGCAGTATGAATTAGCATTAAATGATTTACACAGTGCTCTACAACACGCAAACCGGCTAACAAGCTTAGATCCTGATAATGTTGAAGCTCGTAAAGATCTGGTTAAAATTGCAATGTGGAACGGTATTCCTTATCTATCAATGCAACAACTAACGCAGGTTTATCATAAAACAGGTGATGAAGATCAGTTATTAAATGCGATTAAAATCGGAAAAAATCTTTTTCAACATGCAAGGGTTGCAAGAAATTACGAAGTATTAAGCAACAAACGTAGGTTATCTGATAGGGAGTTAAGAGATTTATATGAAGTCCTAAAACAAACGGGGTATTTTGATAGTGGCAAACGACAACTTAAACAATATATAAAAAAATGGCCTACCCACAAACAAGCTAGAATCTATTTAGCATCAATTGAAGAATCAAATGGAAATTATAATGAAGCTTATGATATTTTAAAAGCTACAGAACAAACCCTTGGAACATCCTGGATAACCAGCAGAAAAAAAATTGAAATGCTTTTAAAAGCAGGGGATTTTTTAACAGCATGGAAACAGCTTTCATTAGCTGCAAACAGTAAAAACCCAACTAATAGTGATTTCTGGAATTTTTATTCTGATATTTCTTGGTTTCTAGGGCATGAACAAGCAGCGGAAAAAGCTTATGATCATCTTTTAAGTCATGGAGAAATAGACCAAGAAGGTATTAACCGATTATTACAATTAAGTTATAAAGGAAAAGATAATGAGCAACATTTAAGCTTGTTGATTAAGCTTTGGAATAAACTTAACCAGCCTACTTATTTACTTGATGCTATTGATTTATCAGAAAGGCTAAAAAAATCTAATACAACTAACGAACTCATTCTTATAGCGGATCAACATAGCTATTTATTTGAAAGTAATACTCGCTATTGGACTACAAAAGCCAGAACTGCGAGCCGAATAAAAAACCATTTACAGACCAAAAAATATTTTTTAAAAGCATTATCAATTGACCCATACCAAGTGAGTACAAGAATAGCTTTGTTATGGCATATGATTGAATATGATTCTGACTCAAGTTTACGAAAAATGGTTAGAAAATCAACCAAAATTGCTGGAAACCATACGGACCTATGGGAAGTCATAGCTGCTAGTTACCTTAGATTAGGAGAGCCAAAAAATGCCATTCCCTGGTATGTTAAGGCAGTTAACCAAAAGCCAGATGATTATTTATTATTACTTGGCTATGCTGAAACTTTAAATAATGCAGGAGAAAAGGCTAAAGCAACTACGATTAAGCATTATGTTATGTCGCAAGTTAGACCGGAGTTAATCGCTAATTTATCGCCAATGAAGCCTGAGCTAGCTGAATTTAAGAGACGGTATGGTAATGTTGTTCATCAAACATTCGGTAGAAACATTACTGAAAAATGGTTTAAATGGCTACAACTCGAAAATAAAAAAGTAAAACAAGTTTTATTTGATGAATATCGAATCACGTGGTTAATTGCTGAAAATAGAATGGAACCAGCTCGCCGGTATTTATTAAAATCATTACATAAACGTATTACTGTTCCCACATGGCAAAAAATGGCATTAGCAGTATATGATAATAATATTCATGCTATTAAGAAATTGTTACAAAAAAAGGATAAGTTATCACCAACAAATCAAGTTGTAGGGCTCAGAACCGTGGGAAAAGAGCATAATGCATTAATAACTGCAGGTAATTATTTAAATGAATCTCAAAAAGAACATGAATTATTAACCTTGAGACGACAAGTCTCTAATTTAGGTATTAGAAACCCTAATGGAATTGCATTATCAGGTAAGTCATACAATATTAGTAACCTTGATGTAAGGAGCTTTAGTCCTGAATTCGCTTTAACACATGAAGAAAACAGTTATTTTATCAACTATAAATACTTAAATTTTTCCTCAACGGGTGCAAACCTATTGATAAAATCTAATCAACGCAATGAAAATAATTTATCGTTAAAATGGGGTTATAAAGGTATTCGACATAACGTATGGTTACAAGGGAATGCAGGGTTAAGAGGAGACCGGGATTTATATAGTATAAAAACAGGACTAAATTATAAACTTATGGATGGCTGGTCTGCTAGCATTGAAGCTGCATATAATGAATTATCTGAAGAAAGTGCGGCATTTAGATTCATGGGAGCAAGAGATAGAATAACTTTAGGACTAAATGGAGGCCTCACAAAAAGAGATTATTTTTCAATAAAACTCCATGGTAGGAACTACAAAACTAGATACGGGACATATTTAGGTGCTGGTTTTGGGGCAGATTTATCAGCCGGTTATAGAGTAAAATTTGCCAACCCTGCAATAAATATAAACATACATGGTATTGTAAGTGAATCAAATTTAGTAGAACAACTACCGAATGAAATGCAATCCATTGTTAACAGAAATGGAAGCATTCAGAATGTTTTAAGTGATAACTACAAAGAAATAGGAATGCACTTTAATATTTATGATGGTGAGTTCCGCCCTTTTGGCTTTGTAGAAAAAAGATTTCATTATTATTTTAACACCGGGGTCTTTTTTACCGAGCCATGGGCAGGAACTGGTGTTTTGGTTGAAGCAGGAATAGGAGCAAGATTATTCTCACGTGATGATTTAAGCTTGATGGGGAGATATATAGACTCACAAGGAGGAGTGAACACTGAAGCAACTCAATCAATAGAATTACGTTACAGCTTAAGATTTGATGGGATTATCCCGAATTAATCGCCAGGTTTTACTACGTGTGTACCATGGTTTATTTAAAAGGTCAGCCTGAAACAGACGTGAATATCTAAGCAAGGGATAAAGATATCGACTCAAATAGAGATCATGAGAAAAGTCATTCTATTAGCGCATTCTCTTTATAAAAACAATGAAATTTAGCACCCCAAATAGTCAAGACAATTATTTCAAATTTCTTATTCCTAAGTTTTAAGCCGCCTCATCTAGCCAGTTATTGAGTAAAATATCTTCTTTATAGACGTTCATTGGTTTTTTATAAT
>JAKIVF010000053.1 GCA_021647145.1 Methylococcaceae bacterium
TCAATTGATCTTGCAGACTTGCTTAATCGTGTGAGGCAACCTTTTAACAATAATATGTTAGCTTTAGCCGCAGCAGAAGCAGCATTACTTGATGAAGGTTATCTTGCAGAAGCTATTGCTAATAATAATCAAGGGATGCAATTTTTAATAGAAGAGTTTTCTGCACTAGGATTATCTTGGATTCCTTCTCACGGTAATTTTATATCTGTAGACATACAGCAACCATCAACGCCTATTTATCAAGCTTTGTTAAAGAAAGGAGTGATTGTTCGTTCTGTCGAAAATTATGAAATGCCTAACCACCTTAGAATAAGTATAGGGACAGAGCAAGAAAATCATTTTTTTATTGCCGCGTTAAAAAAAGTCTTGATTTAATGTTTAATAAGATTTGTATTATTGGTGTGGGATTGATTGGTGGCTCCATTGCAAGAGCCGCGCGAGAACAAGGTTTATGTCATCATATTGTTGCTTTTGGGCGAAAAAAAGGGATAGAAAATCTGCGTACAGCAAAAAGATTAGGGGTGATTGATGAATATTATTTTGATATAGAGCGGGCTGTTAAAAATGCTGATTGTGTCATTGTTTGTACGCCTGTCGGTGTTATAGAGCAAATATTTAGACAACTAAAACCGTTTTGGAATAAACAGACCATTTATACAGATGCTGGCAGCACAAAAGGCAGTGTTATTGAAGCAGCTCGAACAGTATTCTCTAAAGTTCCGAATAATTTTATACCCGCACACCCTATAGCTGGGGCAGAAAATAGTGGGGTTGAGGCTTCGCAAGTAGATTTGTTTAAAAACAAACGTTTAATTGTTACCCCTGTTAATTCGTCCTGTCCGCAAGCTTTAAGTAAGGTTGTCGAGTTTTGGAAGAAAATCGGTTCCAATATTTCAGTAATGGATGTTGATCATCATGATGCTGTTTTAGCGGCTACAAGCCATTTGCCCCATGTTATTGCATTTGCATTAGTTAATTTATTGGGAAAAAAAGATCAGCAGGGTGATGTTTTTAAATACGCAGCTGGAGGCTTTAAAGATTTTACTCGCATTGCGTCTAGCGACCCTACTATGTGGCTGGACATTTGTAATGCTAATAGAAAGGAAATCATTCCTTTAATTCAGCAAATGCAATTAGAGCTAAAAAATATAGAACAGATGTTGGATAATAATGAAAACCAGCAACTTTTAGAAACCTTTACGCATGCCAAAAAAGCACGGCAGCGTTTTCTTAATCAATTTGATAATCATATGTCGCAATCTATTACATTTAATGTTCAACCAGGAGGAAGTTTACGGGGAGAAATTCGAGTGCCTGGCGATAAATCAATGTCTCACCGATCAATTATGCTAGGTTCGTTAGCAGAAGGTACAACTCATGTTACCGGCTTTTTAAATGCAGAAGATGCATTGGCTACATTGCAAGCATTTCGGGCTATGGGGGTAGAAATTGAAGGGCCAGAAAATGGTAAGGTTACCATTCATGGTGTAGGTAAACATGGATTAAAAGAACCAAAAGAACCGTTGAATTTAGGTAATTCTGGGACATCAATGCGTTTATTGAGTGGCTTATTAGCTGGACAAACATTCAATTCCGTCTTGACAGGAGATAAGTCTTTATCGTCAAGACCCATGAAAAGAGTGACTGAGCCTTTACTAAAAATGGGTGCTAATATTGAAACACAGGCGGATGGAACTGCTCCGCTGAAAATTACTGGAACGAGTAGTTTAAAAGGAATTGATTATGAAATGCCCATGGCAAGTGCGCAGGTTAAATCATGTTTATTATTAGCAGGAATGTATGCAAATGGCGAAACTACGGTAAAGGAGCCTGCGCCCACTAGGGATCATACAGAAAGAATGTTAAATGGATTTTCTTATCCAGTAATTCGTGAAGGGAATAAAGCTAGAATTAATTCAGAAGGTAAATTACTTGCTGTTGATATTGATGTGCCAAGTGATATATCTTCCGCAGCTTTCTTTTTAGTCGGAGCATCTATTGCTCCAGATTCTGATATTACATTAAAACATGTAGGCGTAAACCCAACTCGAACAGGTATTATAGAAATATTACGTTTGATGGGAGCAAAAATAGAAGTTCTAAATGAAAGGACAGTGGGTGGTGAACCAGTAGCGGATTTACGAGTTGTTTCTAGTCAATTAAAAGGGATTGAAATTCCAGAGGAATTGGTGCCCTTGGCGATTGATGAGTTTCCTGTATTATTTGTAGCTGCTGCTTGTGCAGAAGGGGAAACAAAATTAACGGGAGCCAAAGAATTACGTGTTAAAGAATGTGATCGTATTCAAGTGATGGCAGATGGGTTGAAAATATTAGGTGTCGATGCGCAGGCGACAGAAGATGGTATGATAATCCAAGGTAAAGTGGTTGATTCAATTAGTGGTGGTGAAGTAGAATCTCATGATGACCATCGAATAGCTATGTCTTTTTCGATTGCGGGTCTAAAAGCGACTGCTCCGATTACCATTAATGATTGTGAAAATGTAAATACATCGTTTCCAGAGTTTCGAGAATTGGCAATGAAATTAGGGTTGAAGTTAAAATGAGTGTGCCTGTATTAACCATAGATGGTCCTAGTGGTGCAGGCAAAGGAACTGTTAGTAGGGCCGTAGCAAAAAAAATGGGATGGAATTATTTAGATAGTGGTTCTATTTATCGTTCCTTAGCCATCGCTGTGCTGAAAAAAAAATGTGATATTGCTGATTTAAAATCAGTAGTGAAGATAGCAGAAGCAATGATTCTGGAGTTTGAATGTGGTGACGAGCTTATTGTAAAGCTTAATGGGCAAAATATAACTTCAGAACTTCCGTCTCAAACAACGGCAAATACTGCGTCGATAGTGGCAGCATACCCAGAAGTAAGGGCGGTATTATTGCAGAAACAAAGAGACTTTCAGAAAGCCCCCGGGCTTGTTGCTGATGGTCGGGATATGGGGACAGTTGTTTTTCCTAATGCTTTAAAAAAGGCATATTTAACAGCTAGTGCGAAAGAAAGAGGAAAAAGAAGATACAAACAGTTGTTAGAAAAAGGAATAAATGCTAATCTAGCAGAAATAACTAAAGAAATTGAGGTTCGTGATCGTAGAGATCAGGAACGTACAGCAGCACCGTTAAAAAAAGCGGATGATGCTCTTTACATAGACTCTTCTGATTTGCCGATTGAAAAGGTTATTGAAGAAGTGTTGAATCTGGTTCGTTAGAACCTATTGGTGGCTATTGATATTAATTAGAAAATAGCTTTATTTTTAACTTTAATAAATGAAACTTGTTTGTACTTTTTTATAAAACAGCATACAACAATGTATGGTGAGCTATTTGATGTATATAAAAGCAAGAATGGGAAAGAAAAATGGGCGAAAGCTTTGCTGAATTATTTGAAGAAAGTCTAATCCGGACTGAAATGCGTCCAGGCGCAATGTTAATTGGTACTGTTATTGATATTGATAATGATTTTGTTGTTGTCAGTGCACAAGCAAAATCTGAAGGTGTAATACCAAAATGGCAGTTTTTAACGCCTGATGGCGACTTAGAGGTCAATATTGGCGATGAAGTTGAGGTTGCCCTTGACTTATTTGAAGATGGATTAGGTGCTACTCTTCTTTCTCGTGATAAAGCTAAGAAAAATAGAGCTTGGGGCGAACTTGAAAAAGCTTTTGAAGCTGAAGAAACTATTGTTGGTCGTATTAATGGAAAAGTACGTGGTGGGTTTACTGTTGCAGTTGGTGCTTTACGTGCCTTTTTACCAGGTTCATTAGTTGATGTGCGCCCAATTAGAGATACTACTTTCCTTGAAGGTCGTGATCTTGAGTTTAAAGTTATAAAAATTGACCAAAAACGTAACAACGTTGTTCTTTCACGCCGTGCAGTAGTAGAAAAAGAATACAGTGCTGAAAGAGAAGAGTTAATGAAAACTCTTGAAGATGGCGCAGTTGTTAAAGGTATTGTTAAAAACTTAACTGATTATGGTGCGTTTATTGATTTAGGTGGCATCGATGGATTGTTACACATTACAGACATGGCTTGGCGTCGTGTTCGACATCCTTCGGAATGTGTGGAAATTGGTGAAGAAATTGAAGTTAAAGTTCTAAAATTTGATAAAGAAAAAACCCGTGTTTCATTAGGTATGAAACAAATGGGTGAGGATCCATGGAAAGAAATAGCAAATCGTTACCCTGCCGGAACGCGCGTTTCTGGTAAAGTGAATAACTTGACTGATTATGGTTGCTTTATTGAAATTGAAGAAGGCGTTGAAGGGTTGGTTCATGTTTCAGAAATGGACTGGACTAATAAAAATGTTAACCCATCTAAAGTTGTTCACTTAGGTGATGCTGTTGAAGTGATGGTTTTAGAAATAGACGAGGAACGTCGTCGTATTTCGTTAGGCATGAAACAATGTCGAACTAATCCATGGGATGAGTTTGCTGCAACGCATAATAAAGGTGATAAGATTTCTGGAAAAATCAAATCAATTACAGACTTTGGTGTGTTTATTGGTCTGGATGGCGGTATTGATGGTTTGGTTCACACCTCAGATATTACTTGGAATGAAGCAGATAAAGAAACGATTCGAAACTACAAAAAAGGTGATGAAGTTGAAACAATTATCTTGGCAGTTGATTCTGAACGTGAACGTATTTCTCTAGGTATTAAACAATTAGAACAAGACCCGTTCCAGAACTTTATTGGATTACATGAAAAAAGTAGCTTGGTAAAAGGTATTGTTAAATCTGTTGATGCAAAAGGTGCTGTTATTGAGTTGTCTGATAATGTTGAGGGTTATCTACGGGCATCAGAAATTCAGCGTGATCGAGTCGAGGATGCGCGAACATTATTGAATGAAGGCGATGAAATTGAAGCCAAATTTATTGGTGTTGATAAAAAGACAAAATCTATATCATTATCAATAAAAGCTAAAGATAATGACGAAGAAGCTAGTGTTATAAAGGATTTTAGCCAGAAGAGTGGCACTGGTTCAGCAACATTAGGCGATATTTTTAAGCAATTAGATAAATAGTATAAAGAGGAACTTGTATGATTTTCATGGGTTCCTTTAAGTTTTTTAGAAGCTTATTTATAGGAGAAAGTGAAGGGCTAAATGCAAACAGAAATGTTTGTTGTAAGATTTGGTACACGGATATGAGCAGGAGAAAGTCTTAGGAACATCTTATTTTTAAAATAAAGTCAACTATTTTTTGAATTAAAGTTGTTTTTTTTATTGTATTGACTAGGGTTATAGTTATAGTAAATAGCTATGAACTAATCAGTTTAGGTTAATGTGGGTTATAACTTTTATAAAGTTATGTCTATTTTTTCTTAGGAACTCCATTTATATTAGTAGGATTGAACGTGACTAAATCAGAATTAATTGAATCTTTAGCGCGCCAACTTTCTCATCTTGCGATAAAAGATGTTGAATTGGCTGTAAAATGTGTGGTAGAACATATGAGTGAAACTTTGTCTTTAGGTGAAAGAATAGAGATAAGAGGTTTTGGAAGTTTTTCTCTGCATCATAGAGCTCCTCGTATGGGGAGAAATCCAAAAACAGGGGAGTCAGTTTCATTAACTGCAAAATATGTTCCCCATTTTAAACCAGGGAAGGAATTACGAGACAGGGTAAATGATTCTCGAGAAAAATATAGAATTATTGATTGATTGAATAAAAATTCTAATGCAATAACAAGAGTTATCTTAATGAAGTTAATTATATTATTATTATTTTTAGTAATTTTTGTTGTTGCTTTGATTTTTTCAGTAATGAATTTTCATTTAGTACAAATAAACTTAGGCTTTGGGTCTATTTCATTGCCGTTAACTGTTGCTTTAACGATAGAATTATTTGCTGGTATAGCAATAGGTTTATTAGTGGCATGGTTTCAAGCGTTAAAGTTAAAAGCAGATTATGCGCGATTGAACAAACAGTTAAAAAAAACGAAATAAGCTAAGCGATTAAACCAAATAATATCAAGACTACGCCCGTAGTATTATTATAAGCTAAAAACTAGTTGAGCTAGAAATAGGCATCATCTTACAAGTTTATTCACTGTTATATCATCAAATTCAAGTAGCATAAATAATTGTGCTGTTTTCTAGTGGTAATTCAACGTGTGTGCCCAAATATACATAGCTGATTCGTGTATAAGTTATTTCCTTTGTCCCTATTTTTCTTTTTTCTTCAGATTAATAATAATTTTAATCCATTTCAATATATTCTTTTATAGAGAATTTTGTGTTATGAATTATTGATATTAGCAGCTATTTAATCCTTAAAAATAAAAAGGATAGTTTTAGCATTACCTGAATTCAGATCACCTAGAATTGAAATTCCAATATTTTACAGTTCGGTTGATCTGAAAAAGACTAGGACTTAAGCTTTCAAAAGCAAAGGTAAAATGCTATATTTATCTAATTGATAATTGTTCTCAATATGTTTTTTTAATAGTTTTTGATATGAGGAAGTTAATGGAAATTAGTATGAAAATGCTTTCCGTAGGTGATCAAGGGAAAATTATAGGTTTTGAAAAGTCGGGTAAGGCATATCGAAAACGTTTGCTTGCAATGGGTTTAACACCCGGAACTGAATTTGTTGTGACACGGTTTGCTCCTCTTGGAGATCCCGTAGAAATAAAAATACGTGGGTTTTCGTTAACTTTACGAAAAAATGAAGCGGCTATTTTATTAATCGATAAAATATGAATAATCAGTTAACTATTGGTGTAGTAGGTAATCCAAATTGCGGAAAAACGACCTTGTTTAATGTATTAACAGGGTCGAGGCAGCAGGTTGGAAATTGGCCGGGTGTCACAGTTGAGAAAAAGAGTGGCGAATATTTCTTTTCTAACAAAAAGATAAATGTGGTTGATCTGCCTGGAACTTATTCACTGGAAGCAGCTGATGACCAAGTTTCTTTAGATGAAAAGGTTGCGAGAGATTATGTAGCATCAAAAGAAGCCGACTTAATTGTCAATATAATAGATGCATCTAATATAGAAAGAAATTTATATTTGACATCCCAGCTAGTTGAAATGCGTGTTCCCATGATATTGGTTCTTAATATGATGGATGCAGTAAAACAACTTGGAATTAAAATTGATATAGATTTTTTATCCAAAAAACTAGCTTGCCCAGTGGTCGGTGTTTCTGCGACAACAGGCATGGGGATTGATAGGCTTAAAACTGTTATTGATCAAGCATATAAAAAGCTATTAATACCAACAATAGAAATTAAGTATTCTCCTGCATTAGAACAAGCAATATCTAACTTAGCACCGTTGTTACAGGAACAGGCAAGAGAAAGCCAATCCGATTTACGGTGGTTAACTTTACGATTATTAGAAGATGATACGCTAGCAAAAGAAATAGCAGGAAATGAAGTTTCGGATACCGTCAAGAGACTTCAACAGCAGGTTGAAATTGAAACAGATGATGAAATAGATATATTGGCAGCGGATGCTCGCTATGGCTTTGTTAATGAATTAACTCAACAGAGTGTTTGCCGGCTAAATGAAGTTTCTCGGCACGCGTCAGATAAAATTGATCGTATTGTTTTAAATCGATTTCTAGGTATTCCTATATTCCTACTTGTGATGTATGCCATGTTCATGTTTACTATCAATATTGGGAGTGCATTTATAGATTTTTTTGATCAAGTTGCGGGTGCTATTTTTGTCGATGGGTTAAGCATTATACTTACAGGAATAAACTTACCGGAATGGCTTGTTGTCTTAATAGCTAATGGAATAGGGGGGGGTATTCAGGTTGTGGCTACCTTTATTCCTATCATTGGTTTTCTATTTGTGTTTTTATCAGCACTAGAAGATTCTGGCTATATGTCTAGAGCCGCATTTGTAATGGATCGATTAATGTTAATGATTGGTTTACCAGGAAAATCGTTCGTACCCATGATAGTCGGTTTTGGGTGTAATGTTCCAGCAATAATGGCGACACGAACCCTAGATAATGAGAAAGATAGAATACTCACTAATTTGATGAATCCTTTTATGTCCTGTGGAGCTAGATTACCCGTCTATGCTTTATTTGCAGCAGCTTTTTTCCCGGTGGGTGGGCAAAATTTAGTATTTGGTCTTTATCTTCTCGGCATTACCGTTGCAGTATTGACTGGGTTAATCATGCGGCATACTCTGTTTAAAGGAGAAGTGACGCCCTTTATTATGGAGCTACCAACCTACCATATGCCAACGGTTAAAGGTGTTTATATCAAAACATGGGATAGGCTAAAAAGTTTTATATTTAATGCAGGGAAAGTTATCGTGCCCATGGTGTTGGTTTTAAATTTTCTTAATGCATTAGGAACGGATGGAAGTTTTGGTCAGGAAAATAGTCAAAAATCAGTATTAAGTGAAATTGGTCGGTTCTTGACACCAGCATTTAAACCGATGGGGATAGAAGAAGATAATTGGCCTGCTACTGTCGGTATTTTTACCGGTGTATTAGCTAAAGAGGCGGTTGTTGGAACGTTAGATGCTTTGTATAGTCAAATGGCAACAGGAGGCATAACAGCAGAAGAAAAGGATTTTAATTTACAACAGTCACTGGTTGATGCCAGTGCAACAATTCCAGAAAATTTAATAGCTGTTGCTGATAATTTGTTAGATCCATTGGGGTTAAATATTGGAGATGTGTCTAGTCTTGATGCAGCAGCAGAAAGCCAAGAGGTGACAAGTAGTACTTTTGGTGCGATGCGTTCAAGTTTTGATGGTCAAGCAGGTGCTTTTGCCTATTTATTATTTATTTTATTATATGCACCTTGTGTTGCTGCCACAACTGCAATCTATCGTGAAACTAACGCTAACTGGGCACTATTTGTTGTTTTTTGGACCACAGGTTTAGCTTATATGACAGCGACTATGTATTATCAAATAGCGACTTATTCACAACATCCTAGTTACTCAATGCATTGGATAATGGGGCTTATAGGTGTCTTTTTGTTTGTTTTAGCTGGTTTATGGCTTTATGGGAAATCGGGGCAAATGAATAACATAGAGCAAGGGGGGAAGAATGATTTTATCTGAACTTAGAAACTATATTAAAGAAAAAAAAAGAGTGACATTAAATGAACTCGTTATTCATTTTGATGTAGAAGCAGATGCTCTTAGAGGAATGGTAAAAAAATGGATGAGTAAAGGAAAAATACGCCAGTTGCCAGTTGGCGAAGGTTGTGGAAGCACCTGTAGCAAGTGTGACCCAACCTTAACGGAATTTTACGAATGGGTTGGGTGACAAAAAAGCAAGGTAAAAATCAGTTTTCTACCTTGCCTCTATTTTTTAACTGGATTTAACCTTTGATTTAATAAAGTATACAACCTCATCTAAAGAAATGTCCTGAGTTTCCTTATCAGTTCTTGCTTTATATTCAGCTGTACCGGAATCTAACCCTCGATCACCAATGACAATACGGTGAGGAATACCAATTAGTTCCATGTCAGAAAACATAAAACCAGCGCGTACTTTTCTGTCATCAAATAATACATCAATACCAGCATCTTTTAAATCTTGGTACATTTTTTCTGCAACTTCTTTAAGTCGGTCAGACTTATGCATGTTCATTGGGCATAAAGCAACTTGAAAAGGTGCTAGTTTTTCTGACCAGATTATACCTTTATCATCATGGCTTTGTTCAATCGCAGCGGCTACAATTCTGGAAATACCTATACCATAACAACCCATAATCATAGTTTGGTATTTTCCTGCTTCGTTAATGATATTGGCTTTCATTGCTTCAGAATATTTTGTGCCTAACTGAAAAATGTGCCCTACTTCAATTCCTCTGGCTAAAGTGATAGAGCCATTACCATCTGGGCTTGGGTCACCTTCAACAATAAGCCGAATATCTTCAATTTGTGAAGGTAAGGGGAGGTCTCGTTCCCAATTAGTGCCTCTGTAATGTTTTCCATCTTTGTTAGCACCGCAGATAAAGTCTGATAATAAACTTGCGCTACGGTCAACGATAGTTTTAATATCGAGTCCAATTGGGCCAATAGAGCCGGGTTTACAATGGCAAGCGGTCAAAATTTCTTCATCACTGGCAAATTCTAATGGAGAAAGGATGCCTTTAATTTTTTCTGCTTTTAGAGAGTTTAGTTCATGATCTCCACGTAATAATAAGGCGACTAAACTACTTTCTTCACCTTTAACGATCAACGTTTTTAAACATTGTTTGGCTGACACATTAAAAAATTGGCTGATTTCTTCAATGGTATGTTGATTGGGTGTATCAACTAGAGCTAACTCGGAGCTTGCAGGTGCTAGAGAGCCATTAGGTAAAATCGCTTCGGCTTTTTCAATATTTGCAGCGTAATCACTTTTGGTCGAAAAAGCGATGGCATCTTCACCGGACTCAGCTAAAACATGAAACTCGTGTGAAACTGCACCGCCAATCGAGCCAGAGTCAGCAATCACAGCACGAAATTTAAGACCTAATTGGTTAAAAATATTACTGTATGCCTGATACATTACATCGTAAGTTTGCTGTAATGATTCTTGATCTAAATGAAAAGAATAGGCATCTTTCATGATAAATTCACGAGAACGCATAATGCCGAAACGAGGGCGAATTTCATCACGAACTTTAGTCTGGACCTGATAATAAGTAATGGGCAATTGCTTATAACTTTTTAGTTCATTTCGAGCTAAATCAGTAATAATTTCTTCATGGGTAGGGCCAAGACAAAAATCACGATCATGACGATCTTTTAAACGTGCTAGTTCTGGCCCGTATAGATCCCATCGACCGGTTTCCTGCCAAAGTTCGGCCGGTTGTAATACTGGCATCAATACTTCTAATGCACCTGCTTTATCCATTTCTTCTCTAGTGATTTTTTCAACTTTTCGAAGAATTTTTAACCCCAAGGGTAGCCAAGTATATAAACCAGAAGCTAATTTACGAATTAACCCTGCACGAATCATTAATTTGTGACTGGCAATTTCAGCATCTGCAGGTATTTCTTTAACGGTATTAAGAGGAAATTGAGAGGTGCGCATGTGAGTACAAAGTTATTTTAAAAAGGGTTTATTCTACCGGCTAATCATGCAGCTGTGAATGTATTTTCTATGATCAAACTGATTTTTCAAGAGTCAAAGAATACAGAATTTTGAAATATAATCTTTATCTATATTTTTTTTAGATTAGGGTTTCATACTCAGAGTCTACTTATTAACTCCAAACTATTGATATTATAGAGTTACTAGGTAATTTTTGGTATAATAATGCATGTATCCTATCTATCAGGGGAAATTAACTGATAAGTAATAGTTATATACACGATACGTTGGTACGAGAAACTCATGAAGAAGACAGACAAGAAAAGAGAGAAGTCCATCGTCAAAGGGTTAACTCGGGTTTGTGAGATTACAAAAAATGAAGTAAGCGGCTTTGAATGGCTAACTCATACAATAGATTTTGATAATTTCCCAAATAGCCTCATGGTGCATTGTATCTTCACTTCTGATATGAGTATCAAGCAAGTAATCGACTCAGGCCAAGATGAAACTATTTTTAAATTAATTTGTGATGAGCTTGCGTTAATTAATATTAACTTTAAGGATATTTCTGACCACGTTGTTTTTGATACTGAATAAAAGGGTTTGACCGACCGGTTAGTAAAAAATGCAGACAGATTCATTAAAATAGTTTATCATCAGAGATTAACTAGGATTCAAGTTCTGATTTTGTAATGGTGAAAGCAAATCAGAATTATATTTTTCACCACAGATTAGAGAGCGTTATGATTAAAGGTACAGTTAAGTGGTTTAGTGCAGATAAAGGTTTCGGTTTTATTACCCCAGAAGACGGAAGCAACGATTTGTTTGTTCATCATTCTGAAATTCAAGCAGGCGGTGAATACGCGACGTTAAATGATGGACAAGCCGTTGAGTTTGAGGTAGGTCAGGGACAGAAAGGACCGTGTGCAAATAAGGTTGTTGCTATTTAAGCGTAGAGCACATAACACATATGAGCCATTTACCTGTCAATAGGCAGTAAAGTATTCTTTCAGCGAAAAAGGCTAAAAATAAATCAATAAACAAAGGTGAATACTTTATCTGTCATGGTAGCTATTAAGCAAGTTGCTAACAGAAAACACACACGAGGAGACCCATTTTATACGGTCTTACCGCAGCCCGTTTGTTTCTTAATCCATAAAGATAAACAGGGTCACTAGACACTCATTGGTTAACCTTGATTGGGTGCTGTTCAAGAGGAGATGGCTTATTCATATTAAATGAATATCCAATTTGTAACAGACTCAGTCAAAGTGTAAACGACTTTGTTTATTGTATTTATGCACGCCAATGAGATGTCAAATCAATCGCACAGGCTACGGTGATTCGATGTAAAAACAGAGAAAGAAGGCTACTTTCCTAATTGACGCTCTGATTTTGACACATTCCACCCTAGTTCCAGTTAGATTCTCAGCTCACCTCACCTCATTGCGTGACTAACTCTTTAGAAATCTGGATTCATCAAACACCGTTATCAAGATTCTAACTCCCATATCTCCAGATCAAAACCGAGAATAATACCAGCTTAAAATTTAGTTGCTTACGATGTTTTGATCAAGTCTTTTATTGCACAGAATTTCAGGTATACTTCACGTGGGCACAGCTGTTGATTTGTAACGTAATTAAAGGAGGTGCGCTACCCTTTAATTCTTCAAATTCTCTATAGGACAATAATATTATTTGCTTTTTTTGAGGTGATCTAAGCTTCTAAAAACGTTGGCTAACCCAGTCTATTTTCTTCACCTGTCTCTAACCATAACGGATATTTAAGCATAGCTTTGGAAAATAAACGGCTTTGTAAATGATACTTCAACCAATGTTGCAAATGTGTATAGGAACCTTGTTGATAATGTTGTCGATTGACTCGAGAGTACTGTCGCACAAAAGGTAATAATGCTAGATCAAGCAAGCTGGGTGTAGAGCCCATTAAAAAGGGGTGTTGAGACAAACGCTGTTCTAAAGTCAGGATAAAAGGTTCACATTGTAGGCGGCACTCTTCTTCATCATCTCCATGAAAACGTTTGGCACGTTTGTAGCGTTCTAAGTTCGGTTTAAATTGTTGGTCATTTTCATTAATTAGTGTCAGCATTTCAGGCAATGCATTTGCATCTTCTGCATAAAGCAAATTGTCAGGGTCACTAAGATTAAGCGCCCATAACATAATATCTAGGCTTTCATCGATAATGTGAGTGCTCGGTTCAGTGCTTAACACTAAAACAGGTACGGTGCCTTTTGGGGAAAGTGCTAACATCTCAGCAGGTTTGTTTTTCAACACAAGAGCGCGAATGAGGACGGTCTGTTGAGACATTAAAATGGCAAGTCTAGCACGCATTGCATAGGGGCAGTTTTGCAAGGAGTACAGTATGGGATGAGTCATAAAGCGTGTGTTATTTACAGTCCTTTCCTATATTGGTTTCTAGTCGATAGCGCCACCATTTGGTTAAGATTTTGCTGTGCATACTCATCACCGTTTAGGATGTTTTCAAATTGAGCCAGTAATTGTTCCTTGTCTGGTTCTGCTTTAGACCCAGAACCAATGTCAGTGAGATCAATAAAAAATTCATCAAATAATTCACTCAGTTCATTCACTATGTCTATATTTAAAAACTGTTCATTATTGTAAATGCTGGGGTACCCCCCTTTTTGTTTATCAACGGCAAAAGAAACACCCTTCGTATTGGTGATGGTTGTAGATTTTTTACACTTCAGCATACAGCCATCTTCAATACTGGGTTTGTCACAACCGACGGTACGTTGGAAAAAACATTGCCTGCTAGTCATCATTAAAATAGGGTGATAAATGCTGTATAACAATTTGAAGTTGTCAGGCCGGGCGATTTTTTTAATTTGCACGCGATTAATTTCGTTTGAAATAAACGCACCCGCACAATTTAATTCTTCTTGCAGGGTTAATAAAGCATATGAATTAGTGGTGTTTAAAAAGGGACCTGCAATCCACTCAATGCCCATTTCAAACGCTTTAAATGCAATGCCGGTGTTATTGCTGACAATGCGTTTGGGACGGACTTGTTCTAAAATTCGTACCGATTCGTCATAATCCTTGCCAATTAAAACCGCTGGAAACCACGGAATTAAATGTGGATTTTCCAGTAAAATATCGATATGTTTATTGCAGCCTTTTTTTAAGCTTTCAGGTAGTTTGAAATACACATCGGCATGGGTTAAATCACATAAAAACAGGTCTTTTACGTCGGCTATTAATATTGACAGGCTCAATTTATCAGAGCGTTTTTTGTGTGTAACTAATTGGGGAACATCGACGTGAGGCATTATTTTTTCAGAATTATTAAGTAACAAAGTCGCTTGGTTTTTAAGCGTACTTATTTCTTTAAACGGAATGATTAAATTTTCACTTAAACCCGTGCAATTAAAATCGCTAATATCAAAATGATTGAAAGCAAAGTTTTTGAAACACCTTTCTAACACAGACTGAGTAATCGGTAATTGCTGGGCAAGGCTTAGCGTAGATTCAGTTTCTAGAATATACGTTTTATCGTTATCACCTAAGATGATAGTTAAGGTTAATGGATGGTTTAGTTTACCCGTAAAAGACAAAGATAGAGTTTGTTTGGCAATGCTAATGTCTTTAATTTTGTCAGCAAGTTCATCACCCAGACTGTTTTTTTTCTGATAATGCGCCTTCTTTACTTGCTTGATATCTTCCACCAATACAACCTGACTTTCTTTTATAGCATGTTTAAGACTGTAATCACGTGGGCTGTCGATAAACATATCCTTGTTGAGATCCCCTGTTAAAAAAGAGTTGGTAAAGCTACGGTTGAAAACACGATGTAAGTTAGCATCATTATTTTGTAATTGCCCTGATTTTTCAAACTTGTCAATCTGTTGTCTCCACGTGTCAACGACGGTATAGACAAAGTGTGCATTCTTGATTCGGCCTTCAACTTTCAGAGAGTCAACGCCTGCATCAACGAGTGCTGGAAGATCAAAATAAGCAGAGTTATCTTTTAGGTTAAGTGGGTAGAGGTTGCCGGTTTCTGTTATTTCATATTCATCGCGACAGGCTTGGCTGCAACTGCCACGGTTGCCAGAGTTACCCACGCTCACTGAGCTAGAATAGCACTGGCCCGAAAAGGCAACGCACAAGGCGCCGTGTACAAAAACTTCGGTTAACAGGTCATATTGATGAGCAACGGAAGTTAATGATTTTATTTCGTCGATATTAAGTTCTCGTGACAAATTAAGCCGTGTTGCGCCCATTTTTGCAAGAAACTTTATTTGCCCTTCGTTATGAGTTGTTAACTGTGTTGATGCGTGAATATTTAAGGTGGGAAAGTATTTTTTAACTAAATTGAAAACACCCAAATCTTGCACGATAATACCATCGATTTTTGTGTTAACCAGTTTATTAAGAATCTTAATTAAACCCGCTATTTCTTGCTCTAAAATAACCACGTTTAAGGTCAAAAATACCTCACAGTGGTGCTGGTGAGCTAAGCGTAAAACGCCAGGTAAATCATCAAAAGACAAATTAGAGGCTCTGTTGCGAGCATTGAAATTAACTAAACCGCAATACACGGCATTAGCTCCCGCAATAACGGCTGCTTTAATGGCTTCAACATCGCCGCCGGGGGCTAATAATTCAATTTTTTTATTCATCTTGCGGTTCAGTAATGATAGAAAGTAACTAAGGGGCGAGAATTCAATAGTGCCCAAGTCTGACTTGTTTTTATGATGTGGTTGTGAAGCCAAAATCCTACGTCATATTTTTAGCTATTATTAAATCCTCAGTCCTAAGCGTGAATCATGGGGGTAGCTAGTTTTTTTATGTTTCTACAAAAGAGGGGATTTGGATTGAAACAATCTAATGGAACGAGTAAATTATATTGACCTTTACTAAATTTAGACATAAGCGAGAATAATAGCATATTGTTTTCCTTTATTATTTACTAATACATAAAGGGAAAACAAGAAAAAAAGGTCAGGCCTATGACATTGAGAATCACCCAAGAAATCATAAGGGCAACCAGTTTGTAATTTTAGAGCAATATCTTAGTTCTAATGTATTTTTAAGTTGAAAAATGATATTATTTGTTACTCAGAGAGTATAATTTTAATTAGAGAGAGAAACAAAAAAATGAAAAAATATTTTACACTTTTAGTCTTGGCTATTTTATTAAATAGCCCATTGGCTACAGCCGAAGAAACTCTTGTAAGTAATCCAATTGTTATTGTAAACAGAGCGCTCGAATTTGGAATTTGGAGAATTTATAATGATGGGGATGAAATTTTCATTGTGGATAGGGTCGATGGGAATTATTTAGACACTTACGGTTCCTATTTTTACACCAAAGAAGGCGGCCTAAGGCTTAGGGCAGATGGCACGTCATCACGGACGGCATCATCAAACACCAAGGAAGAAGCTCTTCAAGCTGAGTCAAAAGGACAATTACAAGATGGGCGGTATGGATTTTTGAAAAAACGGTTCGTAGTAAAAGGAGATACACTAACAATATTTACTATTGATAAAGAGCTTAGTCCTGGAAATGTTAGCACCTATCAAGTATTGGAAAAGTATTCAAATGGCTTGACTCATGTTGGAACAGACACAACAACAATTGTTGAAGCGACCAAAACAGTGGATGAAAATAGCAATACCATTCCAACAGGAATGCCAAGCAACTGTCTTGCTTCTTATTTGCCAGCAACAGGGGAAGTTATTATTCCCTGTTTAAGTGTTGAAGGTAGCAATATTGTATATCGTGTAAAACAACATCAGGTTCCAGGAACAATGACATTTGAAGTGCGTGACGGTGATGTGTCGCGTGTAGAGTAAGATTGTTTTAATGTTTGAAAATTAATTAGTAACTACTCAGCGAATTCAAACAATCAAATTAAAATCACAAAGCAAATTCAGGCAATTTCCGCTCAAATACAAGCGTTATTGCCTGAGTTTCACTCATCCCCTTACTGCCTTAAGTTAAGAAATAATAAGTTAATATCAATATGTTACATCGTGGCAACCCAACATTATTGTGTGTTTTGGGTTACATTTTCTCACTGCGTTTAAAAATCTAACCCAACCTACTGGCTATCAATAATGGGGGGCAGGGGCAGGGTCAGAGTAAAAATAAATATCTTCCTCAACATTCTTCTTCGGTCTCCTCTCCCAGCCTTTCTTGTCGTTACTCGCCTTTTAGTTAACGTCTCAATCTGTATTATAAATCGCTCATTTTCCCTAGCGCCAAACTCGGCGTTTTTCAAGCTAGTTGTCGCCTAAAGTTGTAAAATTATGCTGCCTCTTTTTTCCCTTTTCAGCTTTTTTTCTGGGTTTAAATGCACTTCTTTAATCTCCTCCCAGTTTCTTGCAACAGTTAATCCAGAGAACGGTTTTTCTGGATGGTGTGCTCTGTACTTCTATGTGTGAAAAAGAGATTCTGAATAGGTGTAATGGTCAAGTTTTTTTGGAAATATTTTAAGCTGCTTTTTTCATTTCTTTAGTTTTTGATGGGGGGTTTTATTATTAATGACAGAATGTAATTTTTTATAGTTGTAGAAACTAATATAACTATTCACAGCATTGACGACAGAAGAGTGAATAATAAATCTCAAATAATTGAGTTGTTCTGTTTTTTTTTCTAATAACTTCTCCATTATTCCAGCAATTAGCTTGACAGCGCATACTCTGAGTTATACCTAAATCATTAAGATAATCAACACTGATTTCTTTAGGGTTATCATTATGTTTTTATTCAAGGTCAGAAATTGCAGAAGAAAACACTGAGTTATTATGAAAATAATGAACAGAATTACCCTGAATAACTGCTCTGTCATTATATGTTTGCTGACCTTGAAAACATGAAATTTCAGAATCAAGTTCAAGCCCAAATTCATTACAGTTTTCTGGTGCTTTATCAGTAAGCAATTTACCTAATAATTTAATATCCGGGGTATCAGTGCTGATATTAAAAGTATATAACCCTGTATGTGTCCATTCATAATAATATGATGCTGGGTCAGCATTTATAAGAAATGGATTGTTTTGCGTTTGTTTACGATCATTTAACTGGATTGGGATAGATAGTGTTGCGGAGTTACCCTTTTCTGAAGGTAGCCAAGCTAAAGCATGATGATCTTGTAGAACCGCAGATTCAGTGCCTCGCTTACCGATAATAATACTTTTTACTTCTCTTAAATTCTTTGCGTTAGAAACATCAAATAAAGATAGTTTGATCCCTTGAAAAAAAGCAGAGTCTTCTTCATTGCCTGAAATTGCATTTTTTCCTATTCCTAATAAGTAGTTTTCACCAATGGGGTGGAGGTAATCCGAATATCCTTGGACTTCAAGTTCACCTAAAATCTCTGGGAGTTCAGGGTCTTTGAAATTAAGAACATAAAGAGGGTCTGTTTGTTTGAAAGTAACTAAATAACCTCGCGTTCCGATAAATCTGGCGGCAAACAACCTTTCACCAGGTTTACCAAGATTATGTAAACTGCTAATTTCTTCAAGGTTTGTCCTGTCTGATGATTCTTTTAATACACTGACACTGGTAGATGAAGTTTCATCCCATTGATTGCCTTTTGAAGTTGCTACTTTTAAAACCCCCTCATATTCACCCATTCTGAAGGCTTGTTTGCTTGTATTCCAACCTAAATGTCCAGAAATAGAGCCTGATCCACGATAATTTAGCTGACCTTTTGCTAAGGAAAACTTATGTATTTCAGTTTCCATTTCAGCATCGCCTGGGTTATAGATGATACTGTTTTCACTAAAGGATACCGGATACTGACTACTCGCTAGATATAAAGATTTAGTGGACATATAAAAGGTGTCGATATTCCCTGCGATACAAGTTGAATAATATGATTTAGGATTGGTCAAAGGAATTGCCGTTATGGTAATAACAGTATTTTCAGTCGGTTTTTGACTATTATGACTTGGGATAAAACAGTCCGTTGCTTTAATTAAGGGTGTTTTATCAGAATTTTCATTGAAAGAGATAGTAGGAAGTTGATCGTTAATATCTAGCTCTTTGGTAAGGACGGAGACATCAGCAGTAAATTTAGTCGTGTCAGAAGTGGAGTCAATAAAAGAGGGGTTTTTACGTGTTACCAAATAAAGCACATCATCTATAAGACGACTGGAAAGTGTTGCTGAATCAATCGTCATATGCGTAACAATTGATATTTTGTCTGGCTGGCTGACATCAATAAATCGTATGTCAGTGTTGTTATTTTGCCAGAAACTGGGAAGATACCATGTATCATTTATACTAAAATTTGATGAATTACTAAGGTGAATCAATACGTTATTGTTGTTAACTTCTTTTAGATAAAGAGAACCTTGCTGTCCTAAATTGGTTTCATTTCCCAATTGACCGCTTTGAGTATTCGAAGCAGGGGAGTTATCAATTTTATAAACGGTAATACATTCTTTTAAAGGATCTGAATCACAACTTTCAAGTGTATATAAATGATTGCCGTCAGTTTTGATTCGATCACTTTCATCAACACCTACTTCCTGTATATTAGTTTGAGATACACTGGTTACAGATGTATTTGCAGATGTATTAACCGGTGAAAAAGATGTAACTGAAGGAATGGATGCAAGACCTGAGAAATATTGATTCCTTTGGTTTTTATGTGAAAATAATTCAGTTAGAATCTGCTTGTTTTTTACTTTGTGTAAAGCAGATTGGCTACTGTCAAATACCACTAAAGAACTAGGTACTTTATTGTGATAGATAATTTGATCACGTTCAGTTTGATAACCTGTATAAATTAAAAATTCACCCGCAGGTAAAGTCTGATTTTCGACTATGCTAATCACTTCCTGTTTATTAAGAACCTTATTTAGAAAGGGTAATAATGCAGATTCTTGTGGCTTCCATTCTACCCATTGATCTTCCAATGTATATTGATAAAGTGTTTCATTATACTGAGCAACTAAAAAAAGACTTCCATATTGGGCTATATCATTCTTTTTTACATCTATAGTGACATGAATATCAATGGGTTCATTGGATAGAAATGCATGGTTTTCATTATTATCCTTATTTTGAATGTCGTATTTAAACGTAATATCAGAATGAGTAGATAGTTTAGAAATGGGGACAAAAGTATTTGCATGAGCAAATGATAAAATATACAGGCAACTTAAGAGGGCAATGGATATTTTCATGACGGTTCCTTGTTTTGACTAATTGTTACTCGACTATAACAACATGGTCACGAACAGTCTGTTGTAGAATTGTAAAGAAAGTAAGAGGACTAACAAGTAGAATTTTACAATTTTTAACATCTTTTTGGAAAATGCAGAAATAGCCATGGAGCCTTCAAAAACTGGCTGGATGAGGTGGCTTAAAACTTAGGAATAAGAAATTTGAAATAATTGTCTTGACTATTGGGAGGGGGGCTAAAAGTAAAAAAGGAGAAAATCATTACGTCAGCTATCCAAAGCAAAGACGCCGACCTAGTTAATATTTTTTCTGCCACCTGACACACTATATGCAAAAATTACCTGTTTAGCATGGGCTGCGAGAACTTTTGGAACGATTAATATTATGTGGAAATCGCTCTTTTTTTATTTTAACTAAAACTATCTTGGGTAATACTAGTGAGCCATTGTCTTGAATAATCTGCCTCTAGAGCAAGTGACTTTTTATCTGTGTTTTGTGTGACGCCACCAGCACCAGTCACTTTGTTCAATTTTCTATTTTTGCCAAGTTTATAAATCATAGAAACTGAGATTCCATGCTCTGGAGTGATCAAGCTATAGCAAGTGTTAGTCCATGTTGGCTTAATGATTTTTTGCCTATTTAGTAAACTGACAACAGCAAAAGCACAAATTTTTGCTTCAGAATTGGCAGCAAAAGCTGACTTTGGCAATGGATTGTAATTTGAAGCATCACCTATCACATGAATATCTGGAAGCAGGGTGGATTCACTGCTATTGTGTGCTACGGGGCACCAGCCTTTCTTGTCACAAAGGCCTGCTTTTTCCGCTATATGTGCGGCTTTTTGTGCCGGAATATAGTTTAAAACATCCGCTTTAAACTTGTCGCCAAAATCAGTTTCTACTATTTTGTTGTTTATATCGATGTTGATAACAGGGTTATCTGGAATTGATAGCCACTCAATCATGCTGTTGCTACTTCCAAAACCATAGTGTTTTTTCCAGCCTTGAATAAATAAACTTTGTTTTGAAAACTTACTCTTCGGGTCAAGAATGAGTATTTTTGATTTAGGTTTATGTCTTTTTAAATAATAGGCGATCATACTTGCCCGTTCATAAGGGCCTGGCGGACATTTAAATGGATTAGGTGGCGCGCAAATAATAACTGTACCACCATTCTTCATAGCTCTGAGTTGATTATTAAGTAACGTTGTTTGGCTACCAGCTTTCCAGGCATGAGGAATTAAATCAGTACTAGATTCATTATGACCTTCTATAGTTTCCCAACGAAAATCAATGCCTGGTGAAACAATTAACCGGGCATAATGAATTTTCTGATGATCACTTAGAGTAACAAGATGTTTTTCAGGGTCAATAAAAGTGACCTTTTGAGTAACAATATTAACACCGTAATGATTAGATAAGGACTGGTAGTTAAGGCTAAGTAAAGTTGTATTCTGTATGCCTGCAAATATCCAGTTACTTCCAGGGCAAGAGATATATTGAGTTTTTGGGTCAATTAAAGTGACTTGAATAGTTGGATCTAGTTTTCGAATATATTTTGCAGCTGTTGCACCACCAAATCCACCGCCAATAATAACGACATGTGCTGAAGTATTTTTTTTTGAAGGCTTTATATTGCAAGCTGTAACTAATAATCCAGCAGAGCTACTGGCTAATTTAATAAAGTGTCGTCTGGAAAGCATTTAATTCTCCATTGTAGTCAAAAAAGTAGCAACGGATTCAAGTTCATTATCACTATAACCTTTACTGATTCTATTCATTATTGTGACTTCTTTTCTATCATATTTAAAGTCCAACAAAATTTTAGTAAGCTGGACTTTTGATATTTTTTCAGATGGATAAAGAATTGTTAACTGTTCTCCATGGCAACTATAACAATTATAGGCAATTATTTTGGCCGAAACATCGGCAGTTAAAAAGGGAGAATGAAAAGTGATTATCACAGCCACTAACGTAAAGAAGTTTTTCATATCAAATGCCTTAGGAATGATGTCTGTCAGTTATTTAGTTCTTTGTTTAAGATAACATGCAGTTATTGGTAATAATATCATTGTCATGTAATTCTTTTAAAGTATCTGTCTGGACAGTTTGTAATAGATTAATAGGGTATTGTTTATTTCATCCAAAACGTTAGAGAGAAAATAGAAAGGTATACATTTAGAGTCATAGTGGATTTATCATCCATGTTTAGTTCAAGTAATCAATATACAGATTACTGTTTATAATTACTAGTTTAATACCGCTGAAAATCAGGGAAACGGAGCGACAGCGAAGTGATGATTTTTAGTCCGCAGTAGGCCACAGGGAAATTTGCTGATCCGACGTGTGCGATAGCACGCGAGGGAAGCTAAAATTTTATCCCGATA
>JAKIVF010000054.1 GCA_021647145.1 Methylococcaceae bacterium
TGTGGACAGACTTTTTCTGGCCCTCGGCTTTTTGTAGTTTTTAAGGTTAGAATAGGCCAATTACAGTCAGGACAACTTTCTTTTACCGGAGCATTCCATAGTGCATAATCACATTTAGGGTAGCCAGAACAGGAATAAAATATTTTTCCATAACGAGATTTGCGTTTTAGAATATTATCTTTTTCACATTTGGGGCATTCAACGCCAGTATCTAAAGGTTTTTCTAAAGGTTCTATATGCTTGCATTTTGGGTAAGCACTACAACCAATAAATTTCCCATAACGTCCTTTTTTAATAACTAAGTCAGACTCGCATTTTGGACAGCTTCTTCCTTCAACAATTTCAGGTGTTGTTGCCTCTGTTCCATCATCATTTAGATTGCGAGTATAGGAACAGGTAGGGTAATCAGTACAACCAATAAATCGGCCATTTCGCCCTAGTCTAATAGAAAGAGGTTTTTCACACTCAGGACATTTTTCATCAAGAGCCTCTTGGGTGACATCTTTGCGTTGAACGGTTTCTTCTTTTTCTACAATTAATTTAGTAAATGGTTCCCAGAAATCACGCATAAGGGGAACCCATTCTTTTTCCCCTCTAGCAACTGCATCAAGCTCATCTTCCAAGTTAGCTGTAAAATCATAATCTATATATTTAGTGAAATGATCTGTCAGAAATTTGATGACTATTCGACCGACATCAGTAGGGTGAAAGCGTTTGGTTTCTAGCGTTACATATTCTCTATTTTGTAAAGTAGAGATAATTGTTGCATAGGTAGATGGCCTGCCTATACCATGTTCTTCTAATGATTTAACCAAGCTGGCTTCACCATATCTGGGTGGTGGCTCGGTAAAATGTTGAGTGGCAATAATATCTTTTAGTGGAACAGGACGACCTTTTTCCATTGGAGGTAGAAAACTCTCTTTATCATCACTTTCTTTGCTGTCATCTTTACCTTCAAGATAAACGGCCATAAATCCAGGCTTGGCAATAGTAGAACCAGTCGCACGGAACATGTTTTCTTTGCTGCCACAGCTTAAATCTACAGCAACTTGATTTAGCGTTGCATGAATCATTTGGCAAGCAATGGTTCTTTTCCAAATCAATTGATAGAGTTTAAACTGATCAGCAGACAAGTTGTTTTTAATTTTTTCAGGTAAATTATGAGCTAAAGTAGGCCGAATAGCTTCATGAGCTTCCTGAGCATTTTTTGATTTTGTTTTAAATGAGCGTGGTTGGGCGGGTACGTTTTCTTTACCATATTTTTCTGCAATCAGCTCTCGGATTTGCCCAAGTGCTTCGTCAGATAAATTAACAGAATCTGTACGCATATAGGTTATTAAACCGGCTGTCTCACCGTTGACTTCAATCCCTTCATAAAGTTGTTGCGCAACCATCATGGTTTTCTTGGTGCTGAAGCCAAGTTTTCTTGATGCTTCTTGTTGTAACGTAGAGGTGGTAAAGGGCGCGGCAGGGTTTCTTTTACGTTGTTTTTTCTCCAGTTTTTCAACAATTAACTGCCCATCGGCAGCGTTAATAAGCGTTTGTTTTACTTTTGTAGCGCGTTCTTCATCAATGATACTAAACTGCTTGAGTTTTTCACCTTCAAAATGTGTGAGTTTAGCTTTAAAAGACTGCTCTTTAGCTGTTAATTCAGCAGTATGTGACCAATATTCTTGTTTTTTAAACGCTTCAATTTCTAGTTCACGTTCAACTATCATTCGTAATGCCGGACTTTGTACTCGACCTGCAGAGAGTCCTCTACGAATTTTTTTCCATAAAAGAGGGGATAGATTAAAACCCACTAAGTAATCAAGGGCACGACGCGCTTGCTGTGCATTAACCATATTAATTGACAGTTCTGTTGGGTTGTCAATAGCATCAGTGACTGCTTTTTTTGTGATTTCATGAAAAACTACACGGCGAACCTCTTTGTTTTTTAAGGCTTTTTTTGAATTTAAATGTTCAAAAACATGCCATGAAATGGCTTCTCCCTCCCTATCAGGGTCAGTTGCCAAATATAATGTATCTGCTTTTTTAACTGCTTTAGTAATTTCTTGTAAATGACGCTGGTTTCGATCAATGATTTGATACTTCATTGCGAAATCATTTGAAGTATCAACAGCCCCTTCTTTAGGGATTAAATCTCGGACATGACCATAAGAGGCTAAGACTTGAAAGTCCTTACCTAAATATTTTTCAATAGTTTTACATTTTGCAGGTGATTCCACAATGACGAGGTTTTTACTCATTTTTTAAAATAAATAGACAGGTTTAATGTAATAGTGTGGGCGTTAAGTCGTAAACAATATCTTCCATTCTTGAAAATACAATATCATCCTCTTCTTGGCTTAATAAAACCATGAGTACAGTCCATTTAAGTTCATCCAGGGTTAGTGTTTTGTTTTTAATTGCCATAACTCTATCAATGACTATTTCCCGGGTAGTCGTGGTTAAAATACCACTGTATTCAAGAAAGAGTAAAAGATCTCGGCATTCAATATCCAGTTTTATTTTTTCTTGATGGGAAAAAATGCGGAAGGTAGACGAAATTTTGGGTTGAATAGAGTTTTGCTCAGATAATGTCTCAAGCCAATCAAATGCATTATTAACTTCAGACTTTTCAAAGCCAGCTTGGATTAATTCATCTTTAATGCCTTCACTGTCCGGGATTAAATCTATAGTGTCATCTATATAATTTTCAAAAAGATAGATTAAGACATCAAATATGTTCTCTTTCATGGTATCCATTATTTAATTCGTATATAACCACCTGGTGCTGTTGCAATAGATCCTTGTAATTCAAGCATAAGTAACATCGATGAAATAACTTCTACTGACAAACCAGATTCTTGTACTAGCCAATCCACTGATGTGGGACTAAACATTATGAGATTCAATAGATTTTGTTGCTCCAGGTCAAGTGTTGATTTTTTAGTTTCTTGGCTAAAGATAATAACCTGTTGATTATATTGATTTAATTCATCAAAAATATCTTGAGTGTTTTCTACTAGTTTGGCACCTACTTTAATTAAAGCATTACAACCACGAGATAATGGGTTGTGAATAGACCCTGGAATAGCAAAAACTTCACGATTTTGCTCAAGAGCCATGCGTGCAGTAATCAATGAGCCACTTTGTTTTGCAGCTTCAACAACTAATAGACCAATACAAAGCCCACTAATAATCCGGTTTCTTCTAGGGAAATGATTGGCTTTAGCAGCCGTACCAGGAGGAAATTCAGAAATGAGAAGCCCTGTATTTGCTATTTTGGTTGCCAAATCTTTATTGCGAGCAGGGTAAACTCTATCTAATCCGGTGCCTGTTACAGCAATAGTTGATCCTTTAGCATTTAAAGCGCCTAGATGACTGGCAGCATCAATGCCTAATGCGAGTCCACTGGTAATAGTGAATCCATGATTAGCAAGGGAATAAGCAAAATCAATAGCTGTTTGTTTACCTAGTGGAGACGGGTTACGGCTACCTACGATAGATAATTGAGGTTGAGATAATAAATCTATATTTCCACGAACAAAAAGTAGTGCCGGTGGGGAGTCAATTTCTTTTAATTGAGGTGGATAAACTTGATCAGCGATTGTTACAACGCTATTTCCCGCTTGGTTGACCCAATCTAAATCATTAGAGGTTAAGTTCCAATCTGGGGATTTAATAAAATCAATACTTTTGTCTTTAAGTTTTAAAGCGGAGAGACTGGCACGTGATTGAGTAAATAATTGATCAGGCTGATATGATTCTAATAGTCTTAGAAATGTTTTATTACCAATACCCGGAGTTCTTAATAGCGCAAGCCAATATTTTAGTTGTTCATCAGAAGTTGGAGGCGATATCACTTAGGAGTTAGAATTTTTAGAAAGTCATTAAAAGGGGAGGAAGTTCCTTCAAGAATTAAAATAGAGTGGGAGTAAATATTTTCATCCCACTCCTAAATTTTAGCTGTTAAAACAATAAGCAGTCTATCTGGGATATTACAGGGGTGTTTGTATTTTATCAAGTACATGAATGGGTTGGGTTGCTTCAAGTACCAAGGCATAACTTACCCGCTCAAATGCCCGGAAGACCATTAGGGTGCCTGCCATTTCATCAGGTAGTTTTACAGAAGCATTTTTTATTTTACTGAATGGGTCTCTAACAATACGACCCTTTTGAAAGATATGTAAGGTATGACCATTTTTTATACCATCAACAGCACCCTTATCTAAAACAACCACATTATATTGGCCTATTTGAGAAACACCATCTAACACACTAATGATATTTCCATGGATCGGTTTTTTTGGAGGGCGAGGAAAAAAGTTTAATGGCACTTCATTTGCAGCACTAACCATTATTCTGTCTCCTCGACGAATTTCTCGGCTAGATTTTAAGATGGAAAGTGTTGCTGGGTCGCCTGCTTTTTCTAAGGTAGTATCTGCTATAAATTTTGCTTCATAACCTAAAATTTCTTTTGTTACTGGGCTAATATATGTTTCACCTGAACGATAGATAGTATATTTTAGGCTAGTTGGCTCAGTAATTGATCTTACATAAACTCTATCGCCTGCACCAACAATTAAATGCTCACCTGCAAAGTCAATAACGTAGGGTGATTCATCTAAAGTATATTTGTCGACAACTTTTGGTGAAGTTAAAAACTGAGAGATAGCGTCAGTTGGAATAAGTTTTACCGGTTTTACAATAGATGACTCTCTCATTCTGGGTTTTAGAGTAGAGTTGTCTAAATTTCTTGAAAAGCTAATACGAGGTTTGCCGTCTACAATTGAAAAATACAGAGTATTGCCCGGATAAATTAAATGAGGGTTTTTTATGTGGGGGTTGTTGTCCCATAAATTAGGCCATTGCCATGGATTCTCTAAAAATTTCCCAGAAATATCCCATAGGGTATCGCCTTTTACAACTGTATACTGATCAGGGTGGTTTGCTTTGATTTTGATGTTTTGTGCTAGGGAATTTGCACTCAATGACAAAGATATGAGTATCCAAATTATTGTTCGAAAAGCCATTTTAAATTTATCCTGATAATTTTAAATTAATATAATTATCAAAGTTTAGATGAAATCGGATAGAATTCCAGTTTTACAAGTTTATTTAAAGGGAGTGGTCGTTGAGTATTCTAACTATTTTGGAATTTCCTGATAAGCGTTTACGAACCAAAGCAAAAGAAGTTACTGTTTTTGATGATAAAACTAAAATATTAGTTAGCGATATGATAGAGACAATGTATGAATCTAAAGGTGTCGGGTTGGCCGCCACACAGATAGACGTCCACCAGCGCGTGATTGTACTTGATGTGAGTGAAGAAAAAAATGAACCTTTTTGTTTAATCAATCCTGTAATTATTCAAAAGGATGGGGAAGAAGAGTCCGAAGAAGGGTGCTTATCAGTACCTGGTTTTTTTGAAAATATAAAACGTGCGGAACATATCAAAGTAAAAGCATTTGATAAAGATGGAAAAGTCTTTGAATTAGATGCTAAAGGGCTTTTATCTATTTGTATTCAACATGAAATGGATCATTTGTTGGGTAAGTTATTTGTAGATTATTTATCGCCATTAAAAAGACAACGAATTAAAACCAAGCTAGTCAAAATTCATAAGCAGGAAGGCAAACAAACAAAATGAGAATTATTTTTGCTGGGACGCCTGATTTTTCAGTACCTGCGTTACAGATGTTGATTGATTCAAAACATGAGGTTTGTGCTGTATACACGCAGCCTGACAGGCCGGCTGGCAGAGGGAGAAAATTAACTCCTAGTGTTGTTAAAACCTTGGCTTTAAATGCAGGTATTCCTGTATTTCAACCAGAAACCTTAAAAACTGACAAAGATTTAAATCAATTTACATCATTGAATGCAGATTTAATGATTGTGGTTGCTTATGGGATTATTCTTCCTCAGGTCATATTGGATACACCTAAATTGGGGTGCCTTAATATTCATGGGTCTTTGTTACCACGTTGGCGTGGAGCTGCACCCATTCATCGCGCAGTTATGGCTGGTGATGAAATGACAGGAGTTACCATAATAAAACTTGTTAAAAAATTAGACGCAGGTGATATGTTGCATAAGGAAAAATGTATCATTAAGCCTTATCATACTAGTAGTGAATTACATGATAAGTTGGCTGAGATAGGTGCGATTGGATTAGATAAGGTTTTAAAGCAAATAGAAGCAGGAAGTGTGATCTCTGAAAAACAGAATGAGACATTGGTCACTTATGCAGAAAAAGTAGAAAAAAGTGAGGCAGTGTTAGACTGGGAGCAATCAGCAATTGAATTAGATAGAAAAATTAGAGGTCTTAATAGTTGGCCTGTTGCTCAGACTTTATTTAACGGAAAAGTAATGCGAATATGGAAAGCCAGATTAACAGACGATGAAAGTAAATTGTCTCCTGGAACTATTGTTCAGAAAGGTAAGAAAATGAATGTTGTTGCTGGTGATGGTGTTATTGAATTATTAGAAGTTCAGTTGCCTGGAGGGAAAAGAATAGAAACGCAGGCCTTTTTAAACGCGCATGATGTTGATAGCGTTGTTTTGGGGCAATGAATTTACGTCTGGTTTCTGCTGGTGTTTTATCCAGAGTAGTTAAAGATGGACAGTCTTTAACTTTAGCTTTAGATGCTACTTTTACTTCTGTTGAAGAAAGTAAAGATAAGGCTTTTATTCAAGCCTTAAGTTACGGTGTTATGCGTCAATATTATCGACTGGATTTTATACTGCAACAATTATTACCAAAGCCTCTTAGAAATAAAGATACAGATATTAAAATGTTGTTATTGATAGGCTTGTATCAATTAAAATATATGAGAGTCAAGTCTCATGCTGCGGTTTCTGAAACGGTATCCGCAGCAAAAAAAAAGAGTTGGGCAAAATCGTTAATTAATGGAGTGCTTAGACGATATTTAAGGGAGCAGATTGAATTAGAAAAAAAAGCTGACCAAAACTCTTCTGCATTAAAATCACATCCAGAGTGGTTAATCAGTAAGATAGAAAAAGATTGGTCCGAGCAATCTGAGAAAATTTTGTTGGAAAATGACCTTCTACCGCCTATGGTTTTAAGAGTTAATTTGTCTCTGACCAGCCAAAATGAATATCTTGATTTATTAACTAAGAATTCGATTAAAGCAACGGTAGTCCCATTCTGTTCATCTGCCATTATATTGGATCAGCCCGTTATTGTAGAAAAACTTCCAGGATTTACTCAGGGACTGGTTTCTGTCCAAGATACAGCAGCACAATTAACTACTGAGTTACTGGATGTACAAGCAGGCCACTGTGTTCTCGATTTATGCTCCGCACCAGGAGGAAAAATGGCAGCTATTCTTGAAAAAGAGCCAAAGATTAAATTTCTGCTCGCAGTTGATATTGATGAAAACAGAATTAACCGAGTGAGAGATAACCTACAAAGGTTAAAATTGCAAGCAGAGGTCGTCGTTGGTGATGCTTCTCAACCTGAAAAATGGGTAAAAAATAGAACTTTTGATCGGATTCTTGTTGATGCACCATGTTCTGCTTTGGGTGTTATTAGGCGACATCCTGATATTAAGGTTTTACGAAGAGAAACTGATATTAAAGCTTTACAAAAGATTCAGCAGGGAATTTTAAATGCAGCCTGGGACTTGTTAGTACCTGGAGGTATTTTGTTATACGCAACCTGTTCTATTTTGAAGCAGGAAAATGAAGAGCAGATTGAGATATTTTTAAATAACCATACAAATGCTTCCGAACTATCTATTTGTTCAGAATGGGGAAAGAAAAGGCCGTTTGGGCGACAAATTTTAACGGGTGACCAAGGGATGGATGGTTTTTTTTATGCTAAATTGGTTAAAATTCTTTAAAGGCGTAGGGGTTTTAATAGGGGTCGTTCTTACTATCCCTCCAGTTCTATCCAAAGAGTTTTCAGCAGAAGTTGGTCATATTAGTATTGATGCCAAGTCAGGGTCGCCTTGGCTTGAGTTGAATGCAGATATAGATTATAGATTAAGCCCGATGGCAAAAGAGGCTCTTCAAAAAGGAATTGCTCTAAGCTGGACAATCATAATTAAGGTTGAGCAAGAAGGGTGGCTTTGGAATACAGCCGTAGAACAAAAAAAATTGAAATATACTGTTAAAAACCATGCTTTGTTAAGTCTTTTTAGTGTTAATGATAATGGAAAAGAGGAGAGGTTTTCTAGCTTGAAAGCCTCATTAAATTCAATGTCAAAAATCCGAAACCTGGCCATTATAAAAAAAAAATATATCAAGAAAAATAAAAAATATCAGATACATATAAAAGTAAAGTTTGAACGAGAAGCATTGCCTATCCCTTTACGCCCTATTTCATATTTTGATCATCAATGGGCATTATCCAGCCGATGGACATTATGGCAATTACAAAAGTAAAGTTGCCTGCGAGTGTCTTAATTCTAATATTATTTGGTTTAATAATATTGTCGTTGCAGTTAATGAGTTCTGCAACATTAGAGTCTTCAGAATTAGGTGATATGTACTCGTGGCTATTGTTAGGCAATAGCATCGGGTCAATTATTTTATTAGCACTGATTGCGATTAATGTTTACTCTTTAGCACGTGAATTAAAAAAGAGGGAGGCCGGATCGAAGCTGACAGCACGGATGATATTTTTATTTGTATTGTTATCTATAGCACCTGCGGTTATTGTTTTCTATTTTTCTGTTCAGTTTTTAAACCAAAATATTGATAGCTGGTTTAATGTTGAGTTAGATAAAGCGATGGAAGATGCTTTGGAGCTGAGTGAGGCTTCTTTAGATCAAAGGATGCGATTACATCTTAAGCAAACCCGAGAAATAGCTCGAGATGTAAAGGGAAAATCTCAAACGCTAATAACACTAGAACTGGGGGAATTGAGAAATAAAGTAGGGGCAACAGAAATAACTCTGTTTTCACGGCAAGGTAATGTTATCGTTTCAAATAATATTAATCCGACTGGTATTCTGCCCCAGTTGCCAGAAGATGATATTTGGTTGCAGGCAAGGCAGAATAGAGAATATTTTGCTTTGGGGCATAGCAAAAATGGTGAGCTTATTATTCAGGTGATTGTTCCTGTATATGAAGAGCCTCCAAACTATTTACAGGCATTATTTCCTGTTCCAGTACGGATTTCTGATTTGGCAGATTCAATCGATTTTGCTTTTGTACGATACCAGGAAATGACCTTTTTACGAAGCTCTTTAAAAACCAGTTTTTTACTGGTTTTGTTTCTAGTTTTAATGCTTAGTTTATTAGCTGCTATCTGGGTGGCTTTTATTAGTATTCGACATATTGTGGCTCCAGTAAAAGAGCTAGTGAAAGGAACGCAGGCTGTTGCAAGTGGTAACTATAAGAATCAATTGCCAGTGATGAGTCAGGATGACTTAGGTTTTTTGGTTGAATCATTCAATGAAATGACTCAACGAATAGCAATGTCTAATGATGAAATAATGGAAGCAGGAGTTGAAGTTGAGCATCAGCGAGCTTATTTAGAAACTGTTTTATCAAATTTAACAGCGGGAGTAATCAGTCTGGGATCTACCCATAAAATACGGACCTCAAACCAAGCTGCTTATAGAATTTTACATGTTCATGTGAGTCATTTTGTTGGGCAAAGTTTATTAGAAATTATTAAAGAACATGTTGAGTTAACGCATTTGTTAAGTGAGATACAGTGTTTATTAGAGCAAGCTGAGGATATTTGGGAGCAGCGGTTTGCTTTTTTAGGGCCAAACGGACGCCAAGAATTATTATGTAGAGGAACCCCCTTATTTTCTTCTGCGGGTCAACGAGTAGGAGCCATTGTTGTTGTTGATGATGTAACAGATCTAATTCAGGCTCAAAAAAATGCAGCATGGGGCGAAGTTGCAAGACGATTGGCTCATGAAATCAAAAACCCACTAACGCCTATCCAGCTGGCGGCAGAGAGACTGCAACACAAATTGGCAAAGGAATTGACAGAGTCTTCAGCCCATGTGTTGCAACGATCAACTCAAACCATAGTACAGCAAGTAGAGGCCATGAAAAGAATGGTGGATGACTTTTCTGAGTATGCACGTCCAAGCAAAAAAAAGGTAGAGCGAGTAAATATCAGTACTCTAGTCAGTGAAGTTTTAGCATTATATATGTTACAGCCAGATATTAAGATTGAGACCCTATTTAATTTTGAAGATGCTATGATTGAAGCCGACCCGGTCAGTATGCGACAAGTTTTGCATAATTTAATAAAAAATGCACAGGAAGCTGTTGATAAAAAAGGGTATATTGAAATAAAATTAAACAAAGTGATTTTAAATAATGCAGAATATATAGAACTAGCAATTTATGATAATGGATGTGGACTGAGTGAAGAGCAAGCTGAAACAGTATTTGAGCCTTATGTGACGAGTAAGGCGAAAGGAACAGGGCTAGGTTTGGCAATTGTTAAGAAAATTATCGAAGAGCATGGCGGCGTTATATGGATAGATACAGCGTATAATAATGGTGCTGGATTTGTTATCCAGTTGCCCACAATTTAGGATAAAACATTGAAAACAGAATTACCTTTTATACTTGTTGTTGATGATGAGCCGGATATTAGGCAGCTAGTCTCAGAAATTCTTGAAGATGAAGGTTATCAAATCGAAATGGCTGAAAGTGCAACTTCAGCAAGAGATAAAAAAAACCTGAGACAACCTAATTTGATTTTACTTGATATCTGGATGCCAGACACTGATGGAATTACTTTATTAAAAGAATGGGTGGCAGAAGATAAATCATTATGTCCGGTTATTATGATGTCAGGACATGGCTCTGTTGAATCAGCAGTGGAAGCGACAAGGCTAGGGGCTTATGATTTTTTAGAAAAGCCGCTATCATTAGCGAAATTATTGCTGACAGTTGAACGAGCACTTGAAACCAGCTACTTACAACAGGAAAATGCGGGTCTTAAACAACAGTTAATGTTGGAGATAGAGCCAGCAGGAAAAAGTGTAGCGATTGAACGGACTAAAGAACAATTGAAGCGCGTGGCTCAGCATAACGCTAAGTTATTGCTTGTTGGTGAAGCGGGTGTTGGCAAAGAGTTGTTTGCACGATACTTGCACAATAACTCTGCTCGTCGAGATGGTCCCTTTATTGACGTGGCTGTAGGGAGTATCTCACCTGAAAATTCAACAGTAGAATTTTTTGGTAAAGAAGAAAATGGAAAAGTTTACCAGGGGCTTCTTGAGCAAGCACATGGTGGTACTCTGTTTTTGGGGGAAATTACAGGAATGGATTTGAAAACTCAGGCGAGGTTATTGAGCGCATTGGAGTCAAGTTCGTTTCTTAGAGTAGGAGGCAGTGAATCAGTCCGTGTTGATATCAGAGTGATAGCATCAACACGGGTAGTGCTCGATGAAGAGGTCAATGAAGGGCGGTTTCGGCAAGATTTATTTTATTTATTGAACGAAGTGTCTCTTGATATCTGCTCTTTAAGAGAGCATGGTGAAGATGTGCCAAGTTTGTTAAGTTATTATGTGGATTATTTTATTAATGTAGAAAAACTTCCTTTTAGAAAGTTTTCCATGGCTTCGCAAAATTATTTGAGAAACTATAGCTGGCCTGGAAACGTGAGAGAATTAAGAAATTTAGTTCAACGCCTGATGATCTTAGGTGCAGGGGATGATATTGAATTAGATGAGGTCAAGGCTGCACTAGGGTCAATAGCATCAGACCCTGTTTTGAATTCAGCCGTCCCAGATTTTTTTAACTTTCCTTTAAAAGAAGCGAGAGAGCATTTTGAAAAATCTTATCTGGAGTATCATTTTGAACAAACTGAGGGAAGTGTGGCAAAGCTAGCTGCAGCAATTGGTATGGAAAGAACACACCTCTATCGTAAATTACATTCTCTAAATATAAAATTATAAATAAACTTGAAATGAATAAGTTTGTCTAGTACAATTACCGATTTTTTAAGCCTTAATATTTTAACTAAAAGTATAGATGAGAACATTTAGTGCAAAGCCAGCAGAAGTTAAGCGCGATTGGTATGTAATTGATGCAGAAGGAAAGACGTTGGGTCGCCTTGCTACTGAAGTTGCACGACGTCTTCGCGGCAAACATAAACCAGAGTATACACCACATGTTGATACTGGTGATTATATAATAGTGATAAACGCTGAAAAAATTGGTGTAACAGGCAATAAAGAAAACGATAAAATGTACCATCACCATACTGGATATATTGGTAGCTTAAAGTCAGTAAGCTTAGGGAAATTAAGAAAAACATTCCCTGATCGCATTATTAGGAAGGCAGTTGAAGGTATGTTGCCTAGAAATCCATTGGGTCGTGCAATGTACAAAAAACTAAAAGTATACGCAGGGTCTTCACACGATCATCAGGCTCAACAGCCGAAAGTTTTAGAATTATAGGATAAGTAAAGTATGGCAGCTCAATATTATGGAACAGGTCGTCGTAAAAGTGCAGTAGCACGAGTTTATGCAACAGTAGGTTCAGGAAAATTTACTATTAACAGTCAAACAATAGAAGAATATTTTGGTCGTAAGACTGATCAGATGCTTGCAAAGCAACCATTAGAACTTCTTGAAAAAACAGCTGATTTTGACTTGAATGTTATTGTAAAAGGTGGTGGTCCTTCTGGTCAGGCGGGTGCTATTCGTCATGGTCTAACGAGAGCAATGATGGATTTTGATGAAGAATTACGCCCTGCATTGAGAGCAGCTGGATATGTAACTCGTGATGCACGTGTTGTAGAACGTAAGAAAGTAGGGTTGCATAAAGCGAGAAAACGCCCTCAATACTCAAAACGTTAATCTCTATATTAGAATTAGGGTTGTTTTTTACAGCCACTTTTACAAAAAAGGCCGTCGTCGAAAGACACGGCCTTTTTTGTTGCTAGGTTTCTAGCAGATAAAGTTAGCAATAATATCTTGAAAAAAAAAATAATGACCCCAGATAATGTTCATCGAATTAGTAAATTTTAGAATTAAAGGAAGAGAATAAAAATGACTGTTGAAGCAAAAAAAGAAACACTGGGGTTTCAGACTGAAGTTAAGCACTTGTTGCATCTGATGATTAATTCTTTGTACAGTAACAAAGAAATTTTTCTTCGCGAATTGATTTCAAATGGCTCTGATGCGGCAGATAAATTACGTTTTGAAGCGTTATCGAATGAAAGTCTTTATGAAGGTAATAGTGACCTTTCAATTCGAGTTGACTTTGACAAAGACGAACGAACTATTACTATTGCAGACTCTGGAATTGGTATGACCAGAGAGGAAGTGCAGGATCATATTGGTACAATTGCAAAGTCAGGAACAAAACAGTTTTTTGAGAAGTTAACTGGAGACCAGGCTAAAGATAGTGAGTTGATTGGGCAGTTTGGTGTAGGGTTTTATTCTGCATTTATTGTTGCGGATAAAGTAACACTAACAACACGGAAGGCCGGGACAAAAGAAGCTGTTAGGTGGATATCAGCTGGTGAGGGTGATTACACCATAGAAACGGTTGATAAAGAAACTCGTGGAACAGAAATAGTTTTACATCTTAAAGAGGGTGAAGATGAATTTCTGGATGGCTATAGATTGAGATCAATCATCAAGAAATTTTCAGACCATATTTCTTTGCCAATTATCATGAGTCAGGATATTCCTGCCGAAACAGATGAGGATGGCAAAGAAACAGCACCTGCACGTATTGAAGATGAAACAGTCAACAGTGCTTCAGCATTGTGGACCAAGTCAAAAGATGATATTTCTGATGATGATTATAATGAATTCTATAAGCATGTCGGTCATGATTTTCAAGATCCTTTGGCGCATGTTCACAGTAAAGTTGAAGGTGTTAACGAATATACTTTATTGCTGTATGTGCCAGCGAGAGCGCCTTTTGATATGTGGGATAGAGATGCTAAACATGGTGTAAAACTCTACATTCGTAAAGTTTTTATCACTGATGATGCTGAACAATTAATGCCGCGTTATTTGCGTTTTGTTCGAGGTGTGATTGATGCTGATACATTGCCACTAAATGTATCAAGAGAAATTTTACAGCAAAGTAAGCAAATTAGCACAATCAAAGCTGGAGCGGTAAAAAAGGTTTTAGGGCTATTAAAGTCCATGGCTAAAAACGATGCAGAAAAATATGAAAAATTTTGGTCTGAGTTTGGGAATGTTATTAAGGAAGGTGTGATTGAAGATCACAAAAACAAAGATGCTGTAGCAAAATTGTTGCGCTTTTCCTCGACTTATACTGATAAAGAAAAACAGGATGTGGCACTTGCCGATTATGTAGAGCGGATGAAAGAGGGGCAAGAAAAAATTTATTATGTGACTGCCGACAGCTTTTCCGCAGCGAAAAATAGTCCTCATTTAGAAATATTCCGTAAAAAAGGCGTGGAAGTTATCTTAATGGCTGACCGTGTTGATGAATGGTTAATTTCTAATCTAACTGAATTTGATGGAAAGTCGCTTCAATCAGTTGCTAAAGGTGAGTTGGATTTAGATAAACTTGATACTGAAGAAGATAAGAAAGAGAAAGAAGAGACTAGTAAAGATTTTGAAGCGGTTCTTAAGCAGATGAAAGAAGTCTTAGGCGAAAAGGTTAGTGATGTGCGTGTTACAAATCGTTTAACTGATTCTCCTGCTTGCCTGGTTACTGGGGATAATGAGATGAGCCTTAATATGGAGCGTATTATGAAAGAAGCTGGACAATCAATGGATATGATGGGTATGGGTGGATCAAAGCCTATATTTGAAATTAACCCAACACATGCTTTAGTGACTAATATAAAAGATGAGGCAGATGATGAGCGGTTTGCTGATATAACTAATATTTTATTTGATCAAGCTATTCTTAGTGAAGGTGGACAGCTAGATGATCCAAGTGCATTTGTTCATAAGTTGAATGGGTTATTGCAAAGCTTGTTGAAATAACTGCTAATAATTAAGCGTAAAAAAAGGTCGGTTATTCCGGCCTTTTTTATTGCTTCTGTATGATTTGTTTATAGTTTAATGGATTTCAAATTAAATAATACCGATGGGTTTGCTCGCAGAGGGCAATTGACCTTTGCTCGTGGAGTAATTGAAACGCCAATTTTTATGCCGGTAGGGACTTATGGTTCAGTTAAATCATTAACGCCAGAAGATCTGACGGGTCTAGGTGCGCAAATTATTTTGGGCAACACTTTTCATCTTATGTTACGTCCTGGAGTGGATGTTGTGAAAGCCCATGGTGATTTGCATGATTTTATGAATTGGGATAAGCCTATTTTGACTGATTCTGGTGGTTTCCAGGTTTTTAGCTTGGGGGCTATGAGAAAAATTACTGAAGAAGGCGTGACCTTTAAATCGCCGGTTAATGGAAGTAAGATTTTTATGGGACCTGAAGAATCAATGCAAGTACAATGTAATTTAGGTTCTGATATCGTTATGATCTTTGATGAATGCACTCCTTATCCTGCGACAGAAGTAGAGGCCGCTGATTCAATGCGTTTATCTTTGCGTTGGGCGGAGCGGAGTAGAAAAGCCCACCAAGGAAACCCATCTGCATTATTTGGTATTGTTCAAGGTGGAATGTATGAGCATTTACGGCAAGAGTCGATTGAAAGTTTGATTGAAATAGGTTTTGATGGTTACGCAATAGGTGGGCTATCGGTTGGTGAACCAAAGAATGAAATGATGGCAACACTGGATGTGATTCATCAAAAAATGCCGACTAATAAACCAAGATATTTAATGGGTGTTGGTACTCCAGAAGATTTGGTCGAGGCCGTTAGGCGAGGAATAGATATGTTTGACTGTGTTATGCCTACTCGGAATGCCAGAAATGGTCATTTGTTTACTCGTACAGGCGTGGTAAAAATAAGGAATAGTCAGTATGAGTTTGATACTCGACCCTTAGATGAAGATTGCGCTTGTTATACTTGCCAGAATTATTCTCGTTCTTATTTGCGCCACTTAGATAAATGCAAAGAAATGCAAGGATCTAGATTAAACACAATACATAATCTTTTTTATTATTTAAAGTTGATGCAAGATATGCGAGACGCGATTGAAAAGAGTGAATTTGAAACTTTTATCAAGCAATTTTATCAGCTAAGAAGTAAAGCGATTCCAACTGTGGCATAATAAAGGGCTTTGATCTGAACTAAGGAACGAGGTTATTATTAAACCCTTGCTCTTTAGAGCCTGAATAGGTTCTTAGAAATGATTCAGAGCTTTAATAATTATTATAATTGAGGTTGATAATGAGTTTTTTTATATCTGATGCAATGGCACAGGCTGCTCCAGAAGCGACACCTGGTCTTGAAGGGCTACTGTTTCCATTAGCTATATTATTATTTTTTTATTTTTTATTTATTCGTCCACAGCAAAAGCGCACAAAGGAACAAAAACTAATGCTGGATGCTCTTTCAAAAGGTGCGGAGATTGTGACGAGCGGTGGTGTTTTAGGTAAAGTTGTAGAAGTTGATGATAATTTTGTGAAAATTGAAGTATGTGATAATACTTTTATACAGGTTCAACGACATGCGATTACTAATATGATGCCGAAAGGGACTTATAAATCTGTTAATAAAAAAGTTAGAAAATAAATGAAAGCCTGACTTTGTGATTTTATATAGATAAAAAATTGCATTTAGGGTTTATTTTTAAAGTTCAATAGATCACTTGTTGAATTAAGGAATGAGAGAGTGCTAACATTTTTTGGTACTCATTTCATAGTGTTTAATCGTTGGAAAAAAAATGCAAAACCGTTACCCTCTTTGGAAAAATATTCTTATTCTGGTCGTTTTAGCGCTTGGAGTCCTCTATGCATTACCTAATTTATTTGGTAATGACCCATCAGTTCAGTTATCTTCATCAACGACAACTAAATTTGAGCAAACAAAAGCGGATGAAATTGAAACTATAATAAAAAATTCAGGTATTCCATTAAAATCTTTTGAATTTGAAGATGGGAAAATTCTTGCCCGGTTTAATAATACAGATGATCAGTTGAAAGTTGCTGATCTATTGAGAGAAACTAAAGGACGTGATACAACGGTTGCTTTAAATTTAGCACCAGCAACACCAGAATGGTTGCGTTCAATTGGAGCTGATCCGATGTATTTAGGGCTTGATTTACGTGGTGGTGTTCATTTTCTATTAGAAGTGGATATGGACGCTGCTATTACTCAGGCCGAAGATCGCTATTATAATGATATACGCTCTGCTTTGAGAGCAAAAAAGATCAGATATCAGTCTGTTACCAAAGATAATGGTCGAATTAAAGTAAAGCTTAAAACAGAACAAGATAAGCTAGCAGTTGTAGAAATAATGTCTAATGATTTCAGAGAGTTGAATATTGTGGAAGGAAAAGACCTTACAGAATTGTTTGCTAGTATTTCTGAAAATGCGCAAAAAGAAATTAAGAAGTTTGCTTTAGCTCAAAATATGACAACTTTACGAAACCGAGTGAATGAAATAGGGGTTGCTGAACCGGTTATTCAACAACAAGGTGATAATCGAATCGTTGTCCAGTTACCTGGTGTTCAAGATACTACTCGAGCAAAAGAGATATTAGGTACAACAGCAACACTAGAGTACCGGTTAGCAGATGTTGAGCATGATGTTCAAAAAGCAGTTAGTGGACATGCCCCTATAGGTTCAAGATTGTTTTATGAGAAAAATGGACAGCCAATATTACTTAAGCGTCGCGTTATCGTAACGGGTGATCAAATTGTTGATGCCTCTTCTGGTTTTGATCAAAATGGTGCTGCTGCTGTGTTTATTACCTTAAATGGCATTGGTGCAAAAAAAATGGGCAAAATGACTCAGAAAAATATCGGTAAGCCGATGGCTGTCGTTTTTATAGAATATAAAACTGAAACACGAATGGTTAAAGGGAAAAAAATTAGGAAAAAGGAAAAAATAGAAAAAGTTATTAGTGTTGCGACAATTAGAGACACTTTTAGCAAAAAATTTCAAACAACTGGGCTAGATAGTCCTCAAGAGGCGCGTAATTTAGCTCTTTTGTTAAGAGCCGGTGCATTGGCAGCACCTGTGGACATTGTTGAAGAACGTACAGTAGGGCCTAGTTTAGGACAAGATAATATCAATAAAGGATTGATGTCTGTATTAGTTGGTTTTGTCTTGGTTCTGATTTTTATGGCTGTTTATTACAAGACTTTTGGACTCATCGCAAATGTTGCTTTAGGGTTTAATTTGGTTATTATTGTTGCTGTTTTATCTTTGATACAGGCTACTCTGACTTTGCCGGGTATTGCTGGTATTGTCTTGACGGTCGGAATGGCGGTCGATGCAAATGTATTAATATTTGAAAGAATTAAAGAAGAAATAAAGAATGGAAATACACCGCAATCAAGTATTTTTACTGGCTACGAAAAAGCTTTTGTGACCATTTTGGATGCAAATATTACTACATTACTTGTTGCTTTAGTATTATTTGGTTTTGGCACTGGCGCTATTAAAGGGTTTGCTGTTACTTTGTCTATCGGTATTTTGGTTTCTCTATTTACTGCAATTCTGGGGACAAGAATGATAGTGAATAAAGTGTATGGAGATCGTCATATTGAAAAATTGTCAATTTAATTAGATTTAATTGGAAAAAAAGATGTTAAAAAATGAAATAGATTTTTTAGGTAAACGTAAAATAGCACTGATTATTTCTAGTATATTAATTATCGTATCAATAATTTCTTTAATTGCTAATGGCTTAAAACTAGGAATTGATTTTACGGGTGGAACACTGGTAGAAATAGGCTATAAAAAGGCTCCGGATTTAGCTGAATTACGTAGTACCTTGAAAGACTCTGGGTTTGAAGATGCAACAGTACAAAATTTTGGTACGACCAAAGATGTACTTATACGCTTAAAACCTCAAGAAGGTGTAAGTAATGTTGAACTAAGTAGCAAAGTATTAAATGCGATTAATAGTAAGGCGACAGAACCTGCTGATATTCGTAGAGTTGAATTTGTAGGTCCTCAAGTGGGAGATGAATTGGCTGAAGATGGAGGGTTAGCATTACTTTATTCTATGTTTGGAATTCTTATTTATGTTGCATGGCGTTTTGAACATAAATTTTCTTTAGGTTCCGTTGCTGCGTTATTCCATGATGTCATTATAACATTAGGATTTTTTTCCATTTTTCAGATGGAATTTGACTTAACGGTACTGGCAGCAGTATTAGCAGTGATTGGTTATTCTCTTAATGACACAATTGTTGTTTATGACAGAATAAGAGAAAATTTTAGAACCTTAAGAAAAGGTAGATCAGAAGAAATAATGAATATTTCACTTAACCAAACATTAAGTAGAACATTAATGACTTCAATCACAACTGCACTAGTATTAGTTGCTTTAGCCTTATTGGGTGGTGAAATTATCCATAATTTTGCCATAGCACTTTTAATTGGTGTTGGTATTGGAACGTATTCATCTATTTTTGTCGCAAGCCCTATTGTTCTGGCATTAGGTATAACTAAAGAAGATTTGATGTTACCTGTTAAAGAAGGTGAAGAGATTGATGAGTTGCCGTAGGTACGCGTGCGAAAAAAAATAGACTTTAAAAATAAGGCTGCTATTTAATTAACAAATGCCTTAATAATTAATTTTTTAATAATTTACAACACAAAACTGGAGTTTAAAAAAATGGCAATAGAACGTACTTTTTCAATTATAAAGCCTGATGCTGTAGCTAAGAATGTAATTGGTGAAATTATAAGTCGTTTTGAAAAAAATGGGTTAAAAATCGTGGCGTCAAAAATGATGCAGTTATCAAAAGAAAAGGCTGAAGGTTTTTATGCGGAACATAAAGAACGTCCTTTTTTTAATGATTTAGTGGCATTTATGATTTCAGGTCCAGTTGTAGTTCAAGTCCTTGAAGGAGAAGGTGCTGTATTAAAAAACCGCAATCTGATGGGAGCAACAAACCCTAAAGAAGCCGATGCAGGAACAATTCGTGCTGACTTTGCTGAAAGCATTGATGAGAATGCGGTTCATGGATCAGATGCAACTGAATCTGCAGAAAGAGAAATTTCATATTTCTTTTCAAATGATGAGCTCTGTGACCGAATCCGCTAGGCCAGAATTAATTAATTTACTTGATTTTGACAGAGAGGGTCTTAAAGCTTTCTTTGTTAGAATTAATGAAAAACCATTTCGAGCAACACAGCTACTGAAATGGATTTATCAAGAAAATGTGACCAATTTTGATCAGATGACAAATCTGAGCAAGACTTTGCGGTCTTATCTGAAAGAACATTGTTCGATAACAGCGCCAGAAATTCTGATAGAACAAATTGCTTCTGATGGGACCCGAAAATGGGCCATAGAAATGAGCTGTGGAAATCACGTTGAATCAGTTTTTATTCCGGAAGATAAGCGTGGAACATTATGTGTTTCCTCTCAAATAGGTTGTGCTTTGGCTTGCACTTTTTGCTCTACTGCAAGACAGGGATTTAATAGAAATCTGTCTGTTTCTGAAATTATCGGACAGCTTTATGTTGCTCAAAAACGGTTAGGGCAGAAGACAAGAATTACCAATGTAGTTATGATGGGCATGGGGGAACCCTTGCTTAATTTTAATAATGTTGTAGCAGCAATGAACTTGATGATGGATGACTTTACATTCGGGCTTTCTAAACGGCGGGTAACTATTAGTACGTCAGGAATCGTACCTGCAATGAATCGATTAAATGATGTGTGTGATGTAAGTATGGCTGTTTCATTGCATGCGGCAAATGATGGTCTGAGGGATAAATTAGTTCCTATTAATCAAAAGTATCCATTAAAAGAATTGATGGATGCATGTCGTGAATATGCAAAACAAGGACCAAGAAAACACATTACTTTTGAATATGTTATGTTAGAAGGGGTTAATGATTCTGTTCAGGATGCAAGGCAATTGGTGAAGTTACTGAAAGATGTGCCCTCTAAAATAAATCTTATACCATTCAACCCTTTTCCTAATTCTAATTATTTTTGTTCACCACATGAGGTTATTTCTCGGTTTAAAGATGTGTTGTATAAAGCGGGTATTGTAACGACAATTAGGAAAACGAGAGGTGAAGATATTGATGCGGCATGTGGTCAGTTAGTGGGTAAAGTTAAAGATAAAAGTCGTCGAAATTTAAAACTACAAAAGATGGGTGATACATATGCTACATAGTAAGAGTATTAAGTGGTTGATAGTGGCTCTAATGTGTGTCTTTGTTAGTGCTTGTGTTAGCACCCAAAAAGCTAACAAATCGGTATCAAATAAAGAAAAAGCGGCATTAAATTTAAAAATGGGTGGCCGCTATTTAGAAATGAATATGCTGGAAACAGCAAAAGAGAAAATAGAATTAGCGATCTCCTTGGATTCAAAAAATGCAAAAGCGTATAATACGCTAGGCGTACTATACGAGCGATTGAATCAATATGATATGGCTGGAAAACAATATAAAAAAGCCATGCGGTTAGATGAGGAAAATGCAAGTATACTAAACAATTATGGTCGTTTTTTATGCGAAAAAGAGGACTATCAAGCAGGAATTGCACTGTTAAAAAAGGCAATTATAATGCCTTTTAATCATAGGAAGTGGTTTGCATATACTAATATAGGACGATGTGAATTAGGCAAAGGTGATCTGGCTGCGGCTGAAAGAAATTTTCGTCAGGCGTTACAAGATAATAAAAATTATTCACCTGCGCTGAGTGAAATGCAAAAAATAAGTTATAAAGCTAAAAAATATATGTCTGCTCGTGCATTTTTAGAACGTTATCTAGCTGTCACCAGGCATAGTGCAGAAACACTATGGTATGCAGTACAAACAGAAAGAGCTTTGGGAAATAAGGCAATGTCAGAAAAATATAGGGAACAGCTATTAATGAGTTTTCCTTCATCAAAAGAATCTGAGCAAGTGAAAACAGCAATCAGATAAATGGAAGCTTCATCTTTACTACTCTAAACTTTAACTAGCAAGGTTTTATTTTATTTAATGGCCTCAAAAAATTCATCCGTTCAAGCGATTCGTGGCATGCATGATGTTTTACCAGAACAGACTCCGCGCTGGCAATATGCCGAAAAAATAATCAGGAAAGTACTTGAAAGTTATTGTTATAAGGAAATTCGTTTACCAATTGTAGAAAAAACAGAACTTTTTAAACGATCAATCGGTGAAGTTACAGATATTGTTGAAAAGGAAATGTATACCTTTGATGACCGAAATAAAGAGTCATTGACTCTTAGGCCAGAAGGAACAGCTGGTTGTTTAAGAGCTTGTTTAGAACATGGCTTACTGCATAATCAAGTACATCGACTTTGGTATTATGGGCCAATGTATCGATATGAGCGGCCACAAAAAGGACGTTATCGACAGTTTTATCAATTAGGTCTGGAAACTTATGGAATGCCTGGGCCAGACATTGATGCTGAAATTATTTTATTGACAGATAGGCTATGGAAACAGTTAGGCATCCGAGATAAAGTAAAATTACAACTAAATACTCTAGGTAC
>JAKIVF010000198.1 GCA_021647145.1 Methylococcaceae bacterium
TGGCAGGGGATAAGACTTCACAAATCCAGTCAGGTACAATTTCAAACCACGCCGTATCGGGTAACTTTGGCATCCGCTGTTTGCGCCACCCCGCTAAATCTGGGACTAATATATGTCCATCAAGATGCAGTTCTGGTTCATCAAGAATCCACCAGCCATCTGTACCACCCACCCCACCATGAAATAATGTACCAATTTCCACACCAAGAGCTGAACTTGTTAAAGCATGTTTAGGTGAAGGTCTGGGTTGAACTTCCAGGCGACCATTAATGATTTCCCCCACCATATTATCAGGCAAGGCTAATATGTCCTCATAGTTTGGTAATGCAAAAGCGGGGCTAGTCATTTTAATTTCTCCGAAAAAGTAGTTGAGAAAACAGAGGTAATTATTGTTTTCACTTATTCTCTAACAATATTGTGTTCAACCCAAATAAAAAATTGTTTCTAGTCGTTCTTTTATTGGATATTCAAGAAATTCTTTATCATAAGGCAACTAGAAACAAATAACCTACCCACCTTGCTTGCCTTTTTGTCCGTCTTAGATTTTGTTGCTACGGTTACATGGCTAGCTACACAACTGTTTTAGCAACGCAGCTATCGACAAAAATCCAGCCGACAGAAATCCGCAGCCGTGACCGCGCGAAGTATAGTAACGGGCACGAAATAAACTGAGCAACTGTAGGTGTGAATTTATTCGCACAGTACGGTTAAAATCGAACCTACGTTTTGTGTTAAAAAATTGTTCATGTTCTTCCGTATTAGATCCTTAGCTATTAATTAACATCTTCAAAAATATCTGCCAAAGCAATGAAAATATTCAGGCTAGAAAAATCACAACTTTCCTGGTTTTCACTGATATGCAATAACCAGTCATTATCTTCTGTACGTCGAAAACATTCTATTCTAAGAGCCTTTATATCAATTAGCGCATACTCTTTTAGACTCTGTAACTTTCTATACGCTGAAAATTTATTACCTCTATCAAAAGCTTCCGTTGAATCTGATAATACTTCGATAATTAAAGAGGGATTAGATAAATATTGTTCAGCTTTTTGGTCGTCCTGGTCACAAGAAACCATTACATCTGGGTAAAAAAATGCGTTAACTTGTTCAACCCTTAATTTCATATCAGCAATATAAGTCTGATATGGCTTTCCCTTAAGCTGTTGATTCAGGACAGATGCAACATTTAGACTAACAACAACATGCTCACGTCTAGCTCTCCCCATAGCAAATATTTCCCCCTGAATATATTCATGTTTATCTTCTTGCAATTCTTCCCATTCAAGAAAGTCCTCACCCTTAAAAACGATTGCATCAGCCGTCTGCACCATAAAATAACACCCATAAAATTATAAAAAAACTGATCCCACCTACCTTCCCATACTCCCTATTTGTTATACATCACACAACACCTAAAGTATACACTTAAACCTTGGCTAACTACTCAAATCAACTATCCTTAAAATAACTCCCTTGTACAGAAATACACTGATGAAAACCTTATTATTTTTAGTCTACCTTATTTGCATAGCCTCACCCGGTTATGCAAGAAATACCCAACCCGAATTTTCTCTAGCAAAAACCTATGCCGGAAAAGCTGATTTATCAGACTACTGGGTCAGTGAAAAACTAGACGGTGTCCGAGCTTACTGGGATGGAAAACAGCTAATCTCCAGACAAGGTAATATTTTTCCCGCCCCTCACTGGTTTACCAAAGACTTTCCAACCCAGCCCTTAGATGGTGAGCTGTGGTTAGGGAGAGGCCAGTTTCAACAGTTAATGAGTGTCGTTAGTAAAAAACAGGCCATTGATTCAGAGTGGCAAAAAATAGGTTACTACGTCTTCGACCTCCCTCAAGTCAAGCAATCCTTTACCCAGCGCTCTAAAAACCTTCAACAATTAGTGAAGAATATAAATAGCCCCTATCTCCATAGAGTAAAACAATACCGTATCGCTAATCACTCAGCTCTGGAAAAACACTTAAAAGACATTGTAAAACAGGGGGGTGAAGGGTTAATGTTACATCGTGGAGAAGCAACCAATAGAAAGGGGCGCACTAAGGACTTACTGAAAGTTAAACCTTATTATGATGCAGAAGCCACTGTTATTGCCCATACAGAAGGTAAAGGAAAGTTTGAAGGTCTATTAGGTGCAATAGTAGTGGAAACGCCAAAAGGTAAACAATTTCGTATCGGCACAGGGTTTAGTATGGGGCAAAGACGTTCTCCGCCTAGTATCGGCTCACAAATCACTTATACTTATCATGGCAAAACAGATGCAGGTATTCCTCGGTTTGCCAGTTTCCTGAGGACAAGAAAAGATTAATTATTCCCATAAATTACTCAAGGAAAAAGAATGTTCAGAAAAAGGAACTACACAAACTGTATCATCATCTTTTAAGTTATCTTCAAGCAACCAATGGCCTTCCTGCAATCGATATACTTCCAGCGTCTGTAATAATGGGTCAATCAACCAAAGATATTGCACCTTTAAGCTGGCATAAATAGGCATTTTTTCATTACGATCAATCTTAGTTGTGGCAGGTGATAGAATTTCACAAATCCAATCAGGAGCCATTTCAAACCAAGCAGTGTCAGGCAACTTTGGCATCCTCTTCTTTCTCCACCCCGCTAAATCAGGTACAAGAATATGCCCATCAATATGCAACTCGGGTTCATCTAAAATCCACCATCCATTAGTACCCCCCCTTTTTTGAAAGGGGTAAAATAACTCACCCCCTAATGCCGAGCTTGTTAAAGCATGTTTAGGTGCAGGTCTGGGTTGGGCTTCTAACCGACCATTAATAATTTCACCAACCAAGTTGCTGGGTAAACCTAGAATATCATCATAATTGGGTAACTTAAGGGCTGTATTTGTCATTCTTAATTTAATTAAAGTTGCCTTATATCAAGTTATTATAATTAACCTGCTTATTTATGCCAATTTCAATATATCAATACTTTATTGCATTTTGAACAAACTGACTAAATTTTAACTTAAAAACTTCACTATCAAATTTATTTGCATGGTCAATAATTTTTTTCGAATCAAAAGAACCTTGGTTCGATTCAAAATAATCAATCGCTTTGTTTAGCGAGGCGACAGTTGCCTCTTCAAAAAACACCCCCGTTTCATTTTTAACAATACTATCCAGAGCCCCACCCTTAGCTAAAGCGATGACAGGCCGACCACTCGCCATAGCCTCAACAGGCACCATTCCAAAATCTTCAATGCCAGGGAAAATTAATGCCTTACATTGTGCATAATAATCTTTAATCGCATCAAAAGACTGGTATCCTAAAAAGGTAATATTTTCATTGGCACAATTTTTTAAAAATTCAAGCTCTTTACCCACACCAATAATGACCAGTCTCTTTTTATTTTGATTAAATGAATCAATTGCCAGCTGAGTATTTTTATATTTAACCAACTGACCGACCATCAGATAATAATCCGCTTGTTTGTCAGTAGAATAAAAATCCTCGGTATTGATAGGAGGAAAAATAACCTCACTGTCTCGGTGATAAAACTTTTGAATACGTTTTTGAACAAACGAAGAGTTAGCTATAAAATAATCAACACGATAAGAAGAGGCTAAATCCCATAGACGAAGACGATGA
>JAKIVF010000055.1 GCA_021647145.1 Methylococcaceae bacterium
AAAAGCCACAATTTAAAAGCTATAAGATAGATCCAGAAGTTCAACTTCTATATAAAGAAGAGACTCCAAAATAGGTAGCATCTCTATGTGGCAGTCATTAGCTTTGAAGGGCGGGATAGTCAAACCAAGAAACTATCTTAAATTAATAACTTATGGAGATAACATCATTAAAAAAAACTAATGCAATTATTTTGATAGTTGCAAGTATGTCATTAGCATTAATTGGTTGTGGTACAGATGCTGATTCTTCCAGTATGAGTACTGATATTGGAAGCATAAGTGTTCAATCTGTATTAACATCAATGTTAAAGTAATGCTGACTTTATTAATTGAGTAAGGCTTATTATTTAATCTTACTCTGTTAGTGCAGAAAAGTTAATCTTTACTTGTTTCCTTTCTACTAATATTACTTGGTGTTTATTGATTATGATGAACTCTGAGTGAGTCCCATTATTTTAATGGGATTGTTGGGCTAAGTAGCTTATGTACTATTGTCTTTGTAGGTTTCTGGTTGATTAAAATAACCGGGTTTTTAAATAGCAAAGTAAATATTTTATAAGAAACATAGCTCAACTATTTTTTTTAAAAGCCAATTCTGGCTGTTTCACCACCTTGCGAATCTTTTTATCAGACCTTGCTTGCATAAATATCTATAATTAAAGTGACTGAGATAACAATGGCGCGCCCTAGAGGATTCGAACCTCTGACCTCGGCCTCCGGAGGGCCGCGCTCTATCCAGCTGAGCTAAGGGCGCATGGTAGATGATATAGTTACAGTAACTTTTTTTTATATCGTTTGATTTTCCGCTGATAGGCTGTATTGAATAAAGTTTGCGAACATGTATTGCGTTTAACTATAATAACTTTGTTGTCTAAAACAATACTCTAAAAAAATAAGAGTTAGAACTTTAAAACCATTATTAATTATACGGGAAGTTTTATAAAATTGTTGGTGAAAAATAATTGAAGTTTTAGTTTAGAGAGTATAAATATAGTAGCGATGAATTACTGGAAGTATAATTTGTTAATGCTGTATCATAAATTTTGAATATAGAATTTTTTTCTAGATTGATTTCAGTATGGATTATGAATACTATTTATTAACTTAGAGTAGACGCCCCTAGTAACTCTGCTTGAGTGGGTCTGTCTTTTGATGGTTGAGATTAATGTAAAAAGTGCAGTTTAATAAGGTTTTTAAAGATTCTATTTCAAGCTACGTTCAATACACTCTAAATTAATGTAGCTGACAAAGTTATCGAATGTTTTAAAAATATAGATGTTAGTTATGAACTGACTAATTAGGTGGACATTAAGTTTACAAGTAATAAAATAACCGCGGGAATGAGATGTGATTGGTGTTATGATTAGACATTTACATCCAATCAGTTTTTGGAAGATGTGTTTTAGACATTGTACAAAAAAATGTAGTAAAAAAATTTGGGGTTGGGTTTGAATTTTGTAACAAAAAAATTAAAATAAAGAGGTAAACAAAATGACTTTTGGTGGAATCATTGCTATTTTTATAGCAATATGGGTTTATAGAACTGCTCTTGAGCATAAAACAGGCAATGCACTTTATTGGGTGGCAGGTAGTTTTATTGTGTTTTTAGTAGTACAGTTTTTAGCGATAAATCTTAATGGGTTAATTATTGAGACTTTTGATACTGATATAAATAACGAATATGACAGTGCTGGTGGTCTTAATGCACGGGATAATAGTGATACAGCAGGCTTGCAGTCTGGTTCAGGGGGGTCAGTAATTGGTGTTGTTTTTGAACTTCTTACATGGATACTTCCTTTCTTTGTAGTTGCGATTATTAGACAACTTTGGATGCTAAAACAATCCTTTAATTTTATGGGCTTATTTGGTGGACTTAAAGAAATGTTTGTAAGTATTAAGGACAGCTTTAAAACTACAGAAAGTTAATTAATGCTAATAGAGTTATATTTCTGTTTACGCCTAATTAATTATTTTTATGGGTAGCCTGGCATTTAAGATTGATGTTTATAGAAAAAGCCCAGATTAATCTGGGCTTTTTTTGTTGATGAACTAATTCAAAATACTGTTTACAATCAAAGCTAGCAAAATAATAAACAAAATTGTAAAAATAAATCCTACAATCAGGTAGCTAGGTAAAGAGCCATGTTCAAAGTCTATTTTTCTGTTTTTCTCACTCTGAACACCAATTGCAGCAGCAAAAACGCTTTTAATAACGTGCAATAAGTTCGGTTTTGACATTTTTTTTCCGCTTTTATTTAATGCCTGAATCATAGAGACCAGGTGGTTATTTTAAGATTACAATATCGTACCTCTCTATCTAAATCTAATTCGACAGTCTTACCTACTTTAATATGAATAAAACTGAATCATTAAAACAACAATTAGCAAAACGCATCTTGTTTCTTGATGGAGCGATGGGAACGATGATACAGAGCTATAACCTGGAAGAAAAGGATTATCGAGGTGAGCGTTTTGCTGAATGGGAATGTGACCTTAAAGGTAATAACGATTTATTGTCATTGACGCAACCCGATATAATAAAGGCAATTCATCGGGCTTATTATGACGTGGGTGTTGATATTGTTGAGACAAATACTTTCAATGCAACCAGCATTGCCATGGCCGATTATAAAATGGAATCTTTGGCTTATGAAATTAACCTAGAGTCTGTTCGATTAGCAAAGCAAGTGGCCGAAGAAGTCACTGCCTTAACACCAGATAAGCCGAGATTTGTTGCAGGTACGCTTGGGCCAACAAATCGAACAGCCTCAATGTCCCCTGAGGTGAATGACCCTGGGTTTAGAAATATTTCCTATGATGAGCTAGTCGAAGCATATACCGAAGCAGTACGAGGAATGTGTGATGGTGGTGTTGATATTATTTTAATCGAAACTATTTTTGATACTCTAAATGCTAAAGCAGCAATTTTTGCAGTTGAATCCTATTTTGATGAATTAGGTTATAAATTACCTGTGATGATTTCCGGAACTATAACTGACGCGTCAGGGCGAACTTTATCAGGGCAAACAGTGGGTGCTTTCTGGAATTCTTTAAGCCACGTAAATCCAGTTTCTATTGGTTTTAACTGTGCCTTAGGTGCAAAAGAATTGCGTCAATATATAGAAGAGTTATCAACTATTTCTAATACCTATGTGTCTGCTCACCCCAATGCAGGATTGCCGAATGAATTTGGGGAATATGATGAATTGCCTGAAGAAATGGCAAAAGAACTAGCTGATTGGGCGGATAGTGGTTATTTGAATATTATCGGTGGGTGCTGTGGTACATCGCCAGAATATATAAAAGCAATTATTGAGCAGGTTGAAAAATACCCTCCACGGAAAATTCCTGACATTGAAAAGCAATGCCGACTGGCAGGGCTAGAACCTCAAAATATTGCAGCAGACTCTCTTTTCGTCAATGTGGGAGAAAGAACGAATGTAACAGGCTCGGCAAAATTCAAGCGGCTTATTGTTGAAGGTGATTTTGAAACTGCATTGGACGTAGCTAAAGACCAAGTAGAAAATGGTGCGCAAATTATTGATATCAACATGGATGAAGGGATGTTGGAATCAAAAGAAGCCATGGTTCGATTTTTACATTTAATCGCCTCAGAGCCGGATATTGCAAAAGTTCCTATTATGCTGGATTCTTCCAAATGGGAGATTTTGGAAGCAGGTCTTAAATGTGTTCAAGGAAAAGGTGTGGTTAATTCCATATCTATTAAAGAGGGGGAAGATAACTTTATCAGGCAGGCGAAGCTAATTCGACGTTATGGAGCCGCAGTCATCGTGATGGCATTTGATGAAGAAGGCCAGGCCGACACCAAGGCAAGAAAAATAGAGATTTGCCAGCGAGCTTATAAAATACTAACTGAAGTCGTTAATTTTCCGCCTGAAGATATTATTTTTGACCCTAATATTTTTGCTATAGCCACGGGTATAGATGAGCATAACAATTACGGTGTGGATTTTATTGAAGCGACTCGTGAGATTAAAAAAACCTGTCCCCATGCTTTAATTTCAGGTGGAGTCTCTAATGTTTCTTTTTCTTTTAGAGGAAACAATCTGGTTAGAGAAGCTATCCATGCTGTATTTCTATACCATGCAATTAAAGCAGGAATGGATATGGGGATTGTTAATGCTGGTCAATTAGCAATTTATGAAGATATTCCAAAAGAATTAAAAGTGGCCGTTGAAAATGTGGTTCTTAATCGTAGCCCTGATGCCACAGAAGCTATGCTGGAAATGGCTCAAAAATATCAGGGCGGCAGTGGTGTTGTTAAAAAAGAAGACTTGGAATGGAGATCATGGTCAGTCAAAAAGCGGTTAGAACATGCATTAGTTAAAGGTAATGCTGAATATATTGTAGAAGATGCAGAAGAAGCTCGTTTAGAGGCAGAACGGCCACTTCATGTGATTGAAGGTCCGTTAATGGATGGGATGAATGTCGTGGGTGATTTATTTGGGGAAGGTAAAATGTTTTTACCCCAAGTAGTTAAATCGGCACGAGTGATGAAAAAAGCTGTTGCTCATTTAATGCCGTTTATGGATGCAGAAAAAGATGGTGCGTTAAGGTCAAATGGAAAAGTTTTAATGGCAACCGTTAAAGGCGATGTGCATGATATTGGTAAAAATATTGTGGGTGTTGTTTTACAATGCAATAATTATGATGTTATTGATATTGGCGTAATGGTACCTGCTGAAAAAATTCTTAAAACAGCTAAAGAAGAAAATGTCGATATTATAGGGCTGAGCGGTTTGATTACTCCATCACTAGATGAAATGGTGCATGTCGCAAAAGAAATGGAACGACAAGATTTTGAAATACCCTTGATGATTGGTGGAGCAACGACTTCTCGCGCTCATACTGCAGTTAAAATTGAAGAAAATTACCATGCCCCGACTATTTATGTTACCGATGCATCCCGTAGTGTTGGTGTTGTTAGCTCTTTATTAAGTGATGAAAAAAGCGAATACACTGCTAAAATTCGTAAGGAATATGAACAAGTCAGAGAAAGACATAAAGGACGTAGAGCAAATATTAAACAACATAGTTTAGAAGCGGCAAGAGAAAATCGATTTAAAGATGATTCGCATAAACCAGTAAAACCGTCTTTTTTAGGTACGAAAGTAATAAAATCTTTGCCCTTAGAAAAACTGGTTCCTTATATAGACTGGACACCTTTTTTCCAAACATGGGAATTATCCGGTAAGTATCCAGCTATCTTGACAGACAAAATAATTGGAGTAGAAGCGGTTAAATTATTTGATGATGCAAAAGCCATGTTGACTAAAATCGTATCGGAAAAATGGCTAACAGCCAATGCAGTAATAGGCTTTTTTCCTGCTAATAGTGTGGGTGATGATATTGAACTTTATACCGATGAATCCCGTACTAAAGTATTAAAAACTTTACATCATTTACGCCAGCAGAATATTAAAGCACCAGGTCGGGCTAATTTTTGTTTATCTGATTTTGTTGCACCAAAAGACAGTGGAAAGGCTGATTATATCGGGGGCTTTGCAGTAACAGCAGGCATTGGAATAGAAACAAAAATAGAGCAATTTGAAAAAGATCATGATGATTATAATTCAATTATGCTTAAAGCCTTAGCAGATCGGTTAGCAGAAGCTTTTGCAGAATATTTACATGAGCAAGTTAGAAAAGATCATTGGGGGTATGTAACGGATGAAGCACATGCCAACGAACAATTGATTGCAGAGGAGTATCAAGGGATTAGGCCTGCACCGGGTTATCCTGCGTGCCCAGATCATACTGAGAAAGAAAAATTATTTGAATTACTTAATGTAACCGCAACAACCAGCATAGAATTAACAGAGAGTTTTGCTATGTTCCCCACTGCAGCGGTTAGTGGCTGGTATTTAGCTCATCCAAAAGCACAATATTTTAATGTGGGAAAAATAAATCAGGAGCAATTAGAAAACTATGCGGAAAGAAAAGGCCAGGCAAAAGAAATAGCGGAACGCTGGTTATCTGCACATTTGCATCTTTAAATACAAGAATAAAAATATGACGCCAAGACAAATAGAAAAAGCGATAGAAAAAATGATGTATACCAGTCGCTGGGTTTTAGCACCAGTATACTTAGGGATGAGTTTAGCTTTATTTGCCTTAGCTATTAAGTTTTTTCAAGAGCTGTTTCATTTTTTACCGATGATTTTGGAGTTTAACGAATCAGAGTTAATCTTAAAACTACTCACACTGATTGACCTTACTTTAGTAGGAAGCTTAACTATTATTGTGATGTTTAGTGGTTATGAAAACTTTGTATCACAATTAGACTTAGATGAGTCAACAGAAAAACTAGATTGGCTAGGAAGCCACGATTACGGCTCTTTAAAAATGAAAGTTGCCTCATCTATTGTAGCGATTTCATCTATTCACTTGCTTAAGGTTTTTATGAACGTGGAAACGACTGATAACGATAAAATAATGTGGTATGTACTGATACATTTGACCATGGTAATATCGGCTTTATTGATGGGATATTTAGATAAAATTTCTAGGTATCATATTGAAAATTAAGCAGCCAACCACGTAGATTAGGCTAACAGTTTTATCCTTAACCTAACTTTAGCATTCTTTGTACTAAGAGAAAGCAGCCGGACTCTGCGTACAAACTTACTTCACTTTAAGATAAATGAACAAATTAATGCTATTTGGTACTCAAGGTTGCCATTTATGTGAAGAAGCTGAATTGATTATTGCCACTTGTAAGCTAGATCAATTTGAGGTTGAGAGAGTTGATATAGCTGAGCATGAACAATGGCAAGATAAATATGCTATTCGCATCCCTGTTTTATATCACCCACAAACAAAAAAAGAATTAGGCTGGCCGTTTACAGAACCAGATGTACAAGCACTAATCAATAGATTATCCAATGACTGAAAAATTTAGAATAGAAAATGATAGTATGGGCGAGTTACAAGTGCCTGTTAACGCTTTGTATGCAGCTCAAACACAAAGAGCAATCAATAACTTCCCTGTGAGTGGATTAGTTTTACCCTCCGCTTTTATTAAGACAGTCGCTTTAATTAAAAAAAATGCGGCAAAAGTTAATATGGGTTTGGGGGAATTAGACGAACAAAAAGGTAATGCCATTATTGATGCGACTCAACAAATTATGGATGGACAGCATCAAAAACAGTTTCCTGTTGATGTATTTCAAACAGGATCTGGCACTAGCACTAACATGAATGTTAACGAAGTAGTCGCACATTTAGCCAGCGAGATAGCCGGTGTGCCAATAGGTGCTAACGACCATGTTAATATGGGACAAAGCAGTAATGATGTTATCCCCACTGCAATTCATATTAGTTCGGCTATTGAGTGCCAGAAAAACTTATTGCCAAGCTTAACTCATTTAGCGGAAGTCATTGAGAAAAAAGCCTCTACTTTAGAAGGCATTACTAAAACAGGGCGAACGCATTTAATGGATGCCATGCCGCTAACAATGAGTCAGGAATTAGGCGCGTGGGCATTACAAATCAGAAATGGAATAGATCGAATTAATGTAACACTTCCCAGAATCTATAAATTAGCTCAAGGTGGAACAGCTGTGGGAACGAGCATCAATGCCGACTCAAGGTTTGCAGAAAAATTTGCTCAAGCAGTATCAGATGAAACAGATCTACCTTTTAAACCGAATGATTCATTTTTTGAAAGTTTAAGTACTCAAGATGCGATTGTAGAATTGTCAGGGCAAATGAAAGTCATCGCGGTAAGTTTTATGAAAATAGCCAATGATTTACGCTGGATGAATAGTGGCCCATTAGGGGGTTTGGGTGAGATTGAATTAACCGCTTTACAGCCAGGTAGTAGTATTATGCCGGGAAAAGTAAACCCAGTGATTCCAGAAGCCACAGCAATGGTGGCAGCTCAGGTTATTGGTAATGATGCAACGATTACAGTAGCGGGACAATCAGGGACGTTTCAGCTTAACGTAATGCTTCCGGTTATTGCTTACAATATTTTGCAAAGTATCGAAATATTAGGAAATGTAGCCAAAATATTGGCAGACGACGCAATTAAAACTTTTGCCGTTAGAGAAGAAAATTTGCAACAATCGTTGTCAAGAAACCCTATATTAGTCACTGCATTAAACCCAATAATAGGTTATGAAAAAGCTGCAGAAATAGCGAAATCAGCCTATAAACAAGGTAGGCCAATTATTGATGTTGCTAAGGAAATGACAGATTTGTCCCTAGAAGAATTGGAAGGTCTGTTAGATCCTAAACAACTTACAAAAGGTGGGATTAGTAAATAAATAATTATTTTAGTTTTTTAGCCATGGATGCAAAATCATTCAGATTAACAACTGAAGAAAATAGGTTTTCTGTAATGTCGTAACCTAACTTTCGATAGCTTTCAAACTGGTCTTCGCCATAAAACTGAGCACCTGTTGTTTCGTGTGGAAAAGTTGGATGGGTTGTCTTGTATTGCTTAATAGCCATATTTTCATTGCCAGTCATTGATGCCTTTATATAAATAAGCCAGCCTGTTTTAGGTCCACCCGTCTTATTGTTCTTTGAGTAATCTATCTGACCTATAACATATCGATTCTCACTCCAAAAAGAATCTGTATCTGATTGAATAGAAGATACATCAATATTGATTTTTGTATCCAGGTCAACTTCGCACATACGAATCAACCTTCCTAATCCTTCAAATTGTAAATCGGGATCGCACTCACCATCACTTGCAATGATAACTTCACATTTTCGTTTGATTAGTTCGTAAACGGCAAGATTCTCAAAGTGACCACCGTCTGAAATTGCTAGGAACTCGGATTTTTCGTTAGCAATACCTAATAATTCCCTAAGAAGGTAAAATAAACTAAAATTGGGGGATGGTTTTTCAGTCGATGATTTATCTGGGTTTGGAAACCACCACCCTAATCTTGCGTTAAAGTAGGTCATCAGGAAAGCCATTACCGGTGAAGTGTGATAGCCCATATTTGGACTAGCTGCTGCACCAGATATTGAAATTGCTTGACCTAAGGTTGGTTGATTATCTTTGCCTCCGTAGATATTAGTGGGTATATAGCCAATCTCTTTTTCCCCACCACCTCTATAACCTAGATGATCTTCGCTGTTAAAAGAACTACCACATCTGAGTGGAGTTAAGGTAAATATAGCACTGTGGCGAGTATGTAGGGATAAATCACTAGATCCACCTAAATTTAATGCACAATTAACTATATGAAAAAGTCCCGTAGGCGGCTGTATTTTATTGGAGTCTATTAGTTCGGCCATCATTAAATCATCCTTTTCATCAAAGCCAGTAAAATAATGTGGCTGACGCTGATTTTTTCTGAAACGTGTAGCACCAAGATAACAACGAATCAGTCTGCTCCTATAAAATGCATTGAGACTGAATTCATTAATATCGACACGATAACCAAGTAATAAAACACTGATGATACACAAGACAAAAACTAATAAAATCACTTCAATTTTTACTTCAGAAAGAATATACCAATGTGCGTGTCTCAAATAATTAGCTGAAAGTTCGGTCTCTTCAATAATAGTGCTAGAGACAAAAATTAAATGTAATGCTGTGGAAATAAGGATGAGCAGACCAATAATAAATACAAAAGGTGCAATTTTTGCAATAGTTTCCTTCAATGTTGTAGTAGAGTTTTGAGTCGATGATTCGTTCGTAGAACTAGATTTACTGGCGAAAAATCCAGCAAGTGTTGTCATTATCCAAGCTAAACTGACACTATTTCCCCATATATCATTATTATCAAGTAGTATTGCACTTAGCCAGGGGCCATAAATGGCAATGGCGACAAGTAACATCCAGCAAAACCCATAAATTGCCAGCCAGGCACTATACCGTCCCCACCACTCCCGAACAGCATCCGACGACTCGCGGCCTATCATGCCTATCAATATTACAATAACCAGGGTAAGAGTAAAAAGCAATAATGGGGCTGTCCAGATGAAAAATCCCCATTGTTCATAAATACAGAATTCACATTTTAGAGTGAGAAATAATAAAATTGCAGAAAGTAGTGCTTGTAGAGTTATTGAGGCTACAAGTGGAGCAAGTAGGACATTAACAAACAAAGATTTTTTCAGATGGCGTATTTTGTCATCTCTTCGGATTGAATCAGGCTCTCTAATTGAACAAATTGAAAGCAGCCATATTGAAACAAAAGCCACAAGAATAGAAATAGGCCATTTATCTAAACTGTATACGAAGATTTCCCCAAAAGTCATGGAGTTCAAACTTTCATGATTTAAAATAAATTGTTGTAAAATTGCAGAGAATAATAGGCTAACGACTAACAGAGGAAGAATAACGTAACTCTGTACATCTTTTTGAGTATAGTTAATTTGCTTAATTATATTTTTATCATCAGACCAGATTGAATTTTTTATTTTTACCAGTGTAGCTATCAATAAAAAACCAGCTAGAACAAATAAAATTGCAATAGCAAGTTTACTATAAATAGAGAGGGACGCTGTGGAGTTTAGCTGGGAGAAGCTATAGCCTTTTTCATTAGCAATAAGGTATGCAAAGAATATACAAAAAGTAGCTAGTATGAATTTTATCTTCCAGTTGTAGATCATTAAATATTTAGACTTGGGTTTATTAATGCGTAATAAATTTGATGCAATACTTACTACAATCAAAATATATAAGATTATTGTCACCCAATGCCAAGCTAATATTGCTCCCCAATGTAAATTTGTATTAAGAAATTGTTGATAGAGAATGAACAAGGGTCGAGGCAAAATTAATAAACATGCAACAGCCAGAATAAGTAATAGTTGAACTAGAAGTGTATTTCTCAACCAAATCGTTGCCATTGTCCACATATCAGCACTAAAAAAACCAACTTTTGGAGAAAGGTAATTAGAATTCCGACGAAGATGATGGATAGACTTTTTCCAATCAGTATGCTTTGACAGCCAATGCGAAGGAGCGGACTTATTTATAGAAGATGAGGCTAATTCAATTATTTTATATTTATTGATGCCATCCGCATTTAAGTCTATTGATGTGATTTTATCAATATTTTTTGGAAGTGCTTTTTTTAATGAATTTAATATTTTGTCATTAGCATCTTTAAATACTTGTCGGTTTTTTAATTCTTTTGCTAGATTGTGGTTTTTGTCGATATGGACTGTTTTGAACTGGTTGTCATCATTAAACCCTGCAACCGTCCATTTTTGTTGTGATTGTAATTCTGATTCAATTTCAATCACTAATAATGCGTAAGCAATTTTTTTAGAATAAAATTCATTTTTAAATTGATTAATTATTTCGTTTTTTTTATTCTCATTATTGGTCAAACAAACTCTAATATCACAATCAGTTGCACGTTTACAATTTGCACTTAACCAGGCGCCAATATAGCCACCACCCGACACGGTTGATAAATAATCAATTTTTTTCAGTAAGTTTTGGTTTTTTAATGCTTCTAATACCCCAAGGCCAAAAGTAGCACTTCTTATACCTCCTCCTGAAAACGCCAAACCGACCAGGTTTTGTTGGGGAGAGATGTATTCTGAAATTTTAGCGTCCTCATTGCTTAAATACTCACCATCACGACGAGCTTTAATATGTTCTAACTCTTCTTGAAAAACTGTTTGTTCTTCTAACTTTGTTTGTTTGTTCTGTAAGGAATCATTATATTTCCATAAAGCTCTTTTTATTTCATTCATGATTTCTCCTCACTTTTCTATTCGGCAGTCTTTTATTCCTTCAGTTTACTTAGGCAGCTAGAAGTAAATGCCTTCCTTATCTTACTTACCTTTAACTCACCATCATTTTTATAGTCACAACTACATAGCTTGCTATGTGTCCGTTACCATAAAAATGAGGACAAACAAAAAATCTACGCCATAATGTACAATTTATTTATTTATTTATTTATTTATTTATTTATTTATTTATTTATTTATTTATTTCTCATTCCTTAGACGTTTAAAATTACCATAAAATAATAAGAAAAGATGTGAGAAAATACCATCATAATCATGATTATTAATGCCGATTAATATAGTTGTATCAGGCATGATTTATTCTATTTACGCTTATGTCAAGAAGGTGTTTAAATAATATAGGTGACCATATATTACAGCCTGTTTTTCAGTTTAATTTCAACTAATGTCGCTATGAAAAAGAGTGTCCTTGGTGTTTGGGAATACAAATTATCAAATTAGAAAACCCTTCTCAATATGCAATAGATATATATGAAGAATTAAAAAATCTTAACTTTGAGTTATACTCGTTTATCAAAAAAACGCTAATGCCTGGTCAATGTTAGCAGGGTATTTAATATTTAATCCTCATTTTTAGCCCCTGTCATGTAAAATAGCTTTTTCTCTTTTATTTGGTTATGATTTCCTCGCATATTCAACGTATAGCGCTTACCGTTGGCGAACCTGCTGGTATTGGTCCTGACTTATGCGTTCAACTTGCTCAATCAAAGCAAGAAGCTGAAATTGTTGCTATTGCCGACCCTCAGCTATTAAAGCAACGCGCAGAACAACTCAAATTAAAACTAGATATCAATAGTTTTGATTCTTTAACCCCCCCTACAATTAACGTAGCAGGATCAATCACTGTACTACCATCTCAACTGTTAGACACTGTTATTTGTGGTCAGTTGAATGCTGTAAACAGCCCTTATGTTATTGAAACCATAAAAATTGCAACGCAAGGCTGTGTTGATGGATTGTTTGATGCTATGGTGACTGCACCAGTACAAAAAAGTATTATAAATGAAGCCAATATTCCATTTAGTGGGCATACTGAGTTTATTGCTGAAATGACGGGTGGCCAACCAGTAATGATGCTGGCTACGCCGGGTTTGCGTGTTGCTTTAGTGACAACTCATTTGCCTCTTTCTGATGTTAGCAAAGCGGTGACTGGCGAAAGGTTAAGCCGTATTATAACCTTGCTTAATAAAGATTTACGGCTTCGTTTTTCACTAAAAAACCCTAAAATTTTAGTCTGCGGACTTAATCCACATGCTGGTGAAAATGGATATTTAGGAAAAGAGGAAATTGAAATCATTGAGCCTACGCTAAAATCGTTATCTGCAAAAGGTATTAATCTACAAGGGCCTTTACCTGCAGATACACTTTTTACCCCAAAATACTTAAAATCTGCTGATGCTGTTTTAGCGATGTATCATGATCAAGGACTACCTGTTCTTAAACATATGGGGTTTGGACAAGCTGTTAATATTACCCTTGGTTTACCCATTATTCGTACCTCTGTTGATCATGGAACAGCTCTTGATTTAGCAGGGACAGGTAAGGCTAATATGGGTAGTTTAGAGTTTGCAATAAAAACTGCATTAGAAATGACTGGGGCAAATATAGATGAATCATAAGGCTCGTAAGCGCTTTGGTCAAAATTTTCTTCATGATCACAATGTTATTTATAATATTTTGGCAAATATTCAAGCTAAGCCAAATGAACATTGGGTAGAAATAGGTCCAGGGCTAGGCGCAATTACTGAGCCTTTATTAGAAAAAAAGGTGATATTAGATGTTGTTGAGCTAGATAGAGATTTAGTCCGGTTTTTGGGTGATAAATTCAAAGAGGAAAAAAATTTTACTATTCATAGTTCTGATGCTCTAAAGTTTGATTTTTCTGCTCTAGCTGATAAAGACGAGAAATTGCGTATCATTGGTAATTTGCCTTATAACATATCCACACCTTTGTTATTTCAATTGTTGGAAAGTACTGAGTGTATTGAAGATATGCATTTTATGCTACAAAAAGAAGTAGTAGACCGTATGTGTGCAGAGCCGGGCAGCAAAAAATATGGTCGTCTTAGTGTGATGATTCAATATTATTGTGAAACAGAATTGGTTTTTGATGTTCCTCCAGAAAGCTTTGATCCTATTCCCAAAGTAATGTCTTCAATCGTAAGGTTAACGCCACATTTAACTCCGCCGGTAGAAATTGAAAATATAGAAAAGCTAAATAGAATAGTAACAACTGCATTTTCACAACGTCGTAAGACGATTAGAAATTCACTTAAGAAGCTTTTTACTGAAGAACAAATAGTTTCTTTACAAATAGACCCAACACTGAGGGCAGAATCAATTTCTCTTGCTGAATTTGCACTTTTAAGTCAATTACTTATAGAAAGTCAAGACAAGTAGGCTGCGACAAAATGTCACATTTCTATACAGATCTGTAGTAAATATAATAAGAAACGATTAAACTCCAATTTTTTTAACTGTTGAACAATAGTTTTATATTTTGTAACTTTTCAAGATAACCTTTTGACCTTGATTTTATTTTTTAAAAATCAAATTCAGCTTACTTTTTTTGTTCTTACAATTACTTATATTTTGATATGATGATAGTTACAAAGTTGCTTAAATTTAAGGATATAAAATGACTACGATTACTGACCCAGTACTCCATCGATGGTACAAAGATATTGAAAATGATTTAACTTTTAAAGTCGTTGCTATAGATGGCAGTGACCAGTCGGTTGAAGTTCAATACCAGGACGGAGATATAGGTGAATATGATATTGATACGTGGTATAACTCAACTTTTGATTATATTGAAGCCCCCGAAGACTGGAGTGCTCCGTATGGTGATCTGGAAACTGATGATTTAGGTTATTCTGATACGGATAAACATATTAGTCCAGACCAGGAGGATACGAATATTTCTGATTTACTGGATAAGTAGGAGTTAGAATGAAATAATATCGGAGACTGTGATATGTAAGATCAGTCATCATATATTATTACAACATGAGCCTTAGGAAAATATTTCATGAAGATGAGCTCTCAGCAATTTCTGGACTGGGAATCCAAAAGCATTACACTCCTCGCCATGTCTGGTGCAGGAAAAACCACATTAGCAAATAAACTACCTAAAGATAAATGGTTTCATTATTCGGTTGATTACAGAATAGGGACTAAATATTTAGGGGAACCTATTTTAGATAATATTAAGCGACAGGCAATGGATGTGCCATTTCTTAAGAAATTGCTATTATCTGACTCAATTTATATTCACAACAACATTACTGTTGATAATTTAGCCCCTGTTTCCAGCTTTCTAGGTAAACTTGGTAATTCTGACCAGGATGGTTTGTCATTAGTTGAATTTAAACGTAGGCAAGCCCTACATTACCATGCAGAAGTTGCTGCCTTAAATGATGTGCCTGAATTTATTCATAAAGCTGAAGATATTTATGGTTATAAGCATTTCCTTAATGATGCAGGAGGTAGTGTTTGCGAGATTGATAGACCTGATGTATTAGAAAATCTAGCGAAATACACGGTCATTATTTATATTAAAATCCCTCCATCTTTAGAGAACACAATCATATCGCGAGCAAAAAAAGAGCCAAAACCGCTATATTACAGAGAGGAATTTTTAGATGAAAATTTAGCTGAATATATGGAAATTCATAATATTAGTAATTCTGATTTAATCAATCCTGATGATTTTGTTAGCTGGGTTTTCCCCCAACTATTCAAAGCACGCGTCCCTCGTTATCAAGCTATTGCCGATCAATACGGGTATACTTTAGATGCCAATGAAGTCGCAACTGTATCTAATGAAGATGAATTTATTCAGCTTATAGCTGACGTTATTGATCAAAAATAAAGAGAACCAACTATTATGCCTTTAGTTGCTCATACTAGCCTGCCAACTTTTCAACGATTGCTTGAAGAGGGTGAAGATATATTAAACCCTGACCGTGCTAGCCACCAACATATTCGTGAATTACATATTGGGTTGCTTAATATTATGCCTGATGCTGCTTTAGAAGCGACTGAAAGACAATTCTTTCGTTTAGTTGGTGCCTGTAATCAAATTGCTCAATTTCATGTCCACCCCTTTTCTGTTGAAGGAATAGAAAGAGGCGAAGAAGGATTAGCACATATAGAAAAATATTATGAATCCTTTGAGACCATCAAAACGGATGGCCTTGATGCATTAATTATCAGCGGAGCAAATGTTACCCATAGTCATTTATCAGATGAAGATTTCTGGCAACCATTAACTGAAGTTTTTGACTGGGCAAAGCAGAATGTGACATCTATTTTATGCTCATGTCTTGCGACTCATGCTTTAATTGAATATTGCTATGGTATTAAACGAACCCCAAGGCCTAATAAACGGTGGGGTGTTTTTTCGCATAAAGTGCTTGAACGAACCCACCCTTAGTGGCAGAAATTAATACACGGTTTGATGTTCCTCATTCTCGGTTTAATGAAGTTTTCCAAGCTGATTTAGAGCAAAAAGGGCTAAAAATACTGGCCATGAGTAAGCAGGCGGGTGTTCATCTTGCAGTAAGTTCTGATGGTATTCGTCTTGTATTCTTTCAAGGCCATCCTGAGTACGACGATATTAGTTTATTAAAAGAATACAAACGAGAAGTTATTCGTTTTTTTGAAGGGGATAGGTTTGATTATCCACCTTATCCTGAAAATTATTTTGATGATGAAGTAAAACAAATTTTGGCAGGTTATGAAAATCAGGTGAAAAAGGCAAAAAAAAATAAAAAATCACTTACCTCATTCCCTGAACAGGCTATTTTAATTCATTTGGATAATACCTGGAGAGATACTGCCAAAGCAGTTTTCAATAATTGGTTAGGAAAAGTCTATCAAATTACCAATCAGGATAGACGATATCCTTTTATGGATGGAATAGATCCTGAAAATCCTTTAGGTCTAAAAAACTAATGAGTGTCATTTAAGTCTGGTGAGTATTTTATAGTTAACATTCTAAGAACAATCAAAACTGAAATAACGGCAATGCTTAATACAACTTCTCTTATGCTATATTCACTGTACCAATAACTGATCAATTCGCCAATTAATACAATAAGTGCAACGTCAAGAAATAAAGAGACTTTTACGCGGCCTATTGATAAATAAGATTGTAAAATTCTTACTAATTCAAGTGATGCAAGAATAATAATGACATCCGTAATCATTGTTCTTGCGCCATGACCCCAGCTATCAGGATAGGTGTGATATAAAGTAATCAACAGATTGATAAAACCGAAAAACATCCATATATAAATAGTGATCATTAACAGACTTACCAGAGTGCTTATCACTCGTGAGTGCCATTTTGGGTTTAATATAAAGATGTTATTTCTCGTAGAATCATTGTTGAAAGTAATTTCACTCATATTTTCTCCTTTAAGTAAAAAATATAGAATACTGTAAAAGTATTACATTTTTATGAAAAAACATATGACACAGGCTGAAGTCAAATGTTCAAAATTACACTCTGATTTTCTTATTACACCAATTTCTAATGGATAAAAAACATGAGCAGTTTCTACAAAGAGCTATTGACCTAGCTTGTAATAATGTAAGAAATAGTAACGGTGGTCCTTATGGAGCAGTGATTGTAAAAAAAGGGGGGATTATTGCTGAAAGTGGCAATCGCGTTACCATAGATCTTGATCCGACAGCACATGCAGAAATATTGACCATTCGATTGGCATGTAAAGCCTCAAATGACTTTAGATTAATCGGCTGTACTTTATATTCTAGTTGCGAACCGTGTCCTATGTGTCTAGGTGCAATTTATTGGGCAAGACTGGAAAAAGTATATTTTGCATGTGACCGCCAAGATGCAGCGCAAGCTGGATTTGACGATCACTTTATCTATGAAGAGATTTTATTACATCCAGAAAAGCGTCATATCCCTATGTTGCAGATAGAGCGACCGAATGCACAAAAGCCTTTTCTTGATTGGAATGCAAAAAAAGGGATGTCCTATTAATTTTGAATCAGTGGTTTATTCGGTTTCTTCAGACTTTGTTGGCTCCGAAGTATTACTAATTTTAATCAACCAGCCATCTTGGGAAATACATGGGCTACCTTGGGTTTTGGCTCTAAGTTTAATACGGGCAAATTTGCCATTTAAAATAGCAGGTAGTTTGGCAGATACTTGGAAAAAACTATTTTTGTCAACAATATTTAATTCAAGCGGCTCATTTTTTGCAAATGCCGTGATAGTCGTAGGATCCGCATATCCAGAGACAGTAAACTCAATTTCGGATTCAGGTTCAACTTCTGGAACAGGTTCCCCTTTAACTTGTTCTGGCGGATTCAAATCTCTAAATTTTGGTGGTTTGCACTCTCTATCTGGAGTCCCTGGGTCATAAGCAAGGACATTATTTGAAAGTAGTATAATTCCTAAGATACCAAATTTTTTTAAGCTTTTTATTATTTTCATTTTTTTATCTCTGTTGTAAATATTTATATAAACCTAGAAAGATTAGTTGGGTGCTAAGATTTTACCCAACTCATTGAATATCATATGTAATCAGATTTGTTAGGACTCACTCATTAGGTGAGGAATAAGCACTCCATAGTTTTGTGAAGAAATCTGCTCAAATAATCCTGCAGAATCATTCTTGACAAAGACTATGGCCAATATATGCGAGTGATTCTTTGTATTAAAGCATAAGAAACCGCTAAAGCTTATTTACCCAGATTTTCACCAAACTCCATGTTCGACTGATTTTTCTAGGATAAAGCCTCCTTGTTTCACTTCAATATAGACTCTACTCATTTTTAAAAAAAAATTCAAGAATAGGCGTATAAAAATTGTCAGTGCACTAGCAACTAAATGGTCTAAAACAAATGTATTTTGTTTGTATGATTCTTAGAAACTCATTTGAATTTTAAGCATTATATCAACAAGTTCAGGGAAAAATTCAGCGCCTCGTTGGTCTTTGATGTATTCAACATATTTTTCTACACTTCAAACCTTTTTGTAGCATCTTTTGTAAGTCAATGCATCAAATACACCTGCTAAGGTAACTATTCGCCCATGGATATAAATTCTGCATCCGTGACGGCGTGAAGTACAATTGACGAAGATATCCCGACACATTCCGCTTTTCATGGTGTTCATGGGCAATGATAGTGACTGTTTTAATAAGTCTACATTTAGAACCAGATAATAATTTATAAGCACTACTGGAATGAATTTTTATCACCTCAAATTCATCTTCTGTATATTTCCCTGGCTTATGAAGACTTTTGTAAGGAACCGTTATTTTTCCAATAATATGCATCGAGGATGCGTGAAATAGAGTGTCAGCATCTTCTTTGCTCATACTCGGGTGGAAATGTGCCAATAAAGAGCATATTTCAACCACTCGGTGTACAAACCAATTTTTAGACATAACTCTCCTGTCAGGATACTTCTTATAAGCCTGGTTTCTTGTTTAAGCCGTCTTTTTTTGTTCTTCGAGTATATTTTTCTTGCTCTGTCCCGCACAATACAGCCAATTTTATGAATATTTCAAGTTTTGGGAGTATTCTGGTTTGACTTGAAGATCGCCCTAGTCATATCAATAACTTACAAGGATATTGAATTGTATCTGAATTTTATGTTAATTAACCTTCAAGATAATGTTTTATCATAAGTACATGTGATTAGGGGTCAGGTCTTTATTTTTGCATTAACCCTATTAGTGCTGCTATTCTTCCTAATATGGCAAGACCACTAAGAATAGAATTTGCAGGTGCTTTATATCACGTTACTTCAAGGGGTGATGGGCGAGAGGACATCTACCTGAAAGATGAAGACCGAGAGCTGTTTATGACAGTGCTGGGAGAGTGTTGTGATTTGTTTAATTGGTCGGTTCATTCTTGGTGTCAAATGACCAATCATTATCATTTGTTAGTTGAAACACCTGATGCAAACCTCTCAAAAGGCATGCGTTATTTAAATGGTGTTTATACACAGCGGTTTAATCGATTGAACAGTTGTACCGGTCATGTTTTTCAAGGTCGATACAAAGCTATTTTAGTGGAAAAAAATGCTTATTTGCAGGAATTGTCTCGTTATATTGTTTTGAATCCAGTGCGAGTGGCTATGGTAGAAGGTGCTGAAAACTGGAAATGGAGCAGTTATGCTATTACGGTGGGAACCGAACATTGCCCAAAATGGTTTGATCGAGAATGGGTGCTAGGGAGTTTTGGAAAAACAGAAAAAACAGCGATAAAACACTATATGCAGTTTGTTGCAAATGGGGTGGGGCAAGCATCCCCTTGGGTAAAGTTGAAAAATCAGATTTACCTTGGCTCTGATGGTTTTGTGGATAATGTTCAATTGAATATATCGAAAAAGAACTTGTCAGAGATACCTAAAATACAGAAAAGAGCAGTGCCTAAAACACTTGAACTCTATGAAAAAGAGTCTGGCGGAAGAAATGAGGCTATCGTTGTTGCCTATAGAAGTGGGGGCTTTACTTTAGCCGAAATCGGAGAGTATTATTCTCTACATTATTCTACAGTTAGCAGAATTATTCATAATGAAATGCAAGAGTAAAGACCTGACCCCGTAGTTTGTGTGACCCCGTAGTTTGTGACCCCGTAGTTCTGTGACCCCGTAGTTTCTGCGTAGTTTCTGTTTTCAACTGGGATGGTACTGCGCTTAGCACCTCCTTCGCACGATTGAAATAAGGTCTTAATAAATCTAAAGTAGCTTGTGGCAAAACAGGGGTTAAATAAGATTCTGCCATTTGAAATGCTAATGCCGTAACCGGCTCCATTCTGGGTAAATCCTGGCTGGCAGCATGCTCCATCCAAAACCAAAAATGCTTTTTCTGCCCTGCGTTTCAAAACTTAATGGAAAAACACCGCATAATTTAATCAGATCACGCTGAATAGTTCTAATATCAAAACCTTAACTGATTATAATGTTTTTTAAATCAGTTGCGCTGATTGAACGTGGATAACGTGGTATTTTAGAAAGCATTAACCACTGCCTATAAAGTGTATTCACAGTACGGCTCATCAATAATATCCAAAATTAATCATAGTCTCTTAACTATAGGAGGTATTGAGTCGTTTACTAATACATAATTCCTGACACTTTAAATTAAAGATGTTCTTTTGAATTTCAAGTCAATCAACAATGATTGTGACCATATCTTTTATCCCACTATATGATTCAGGTCTTCTTGGAAAATCAATACAATACTTGGCTATAGATTCTGATGCTTGTTTAAATTCGTTACTATCAAAAGGGATAGAGAGGCTTAAGTTTTTCATATCAACATCTTCATTTTTCTTAAACCAATGGGTTTTTGACTCTAAATAAAAGCAAACCTTAAGAGTTTTTTCGGTTTCTAAACCTGTATATTTAAAATGCAAGTTCGGCTCAAGAAAGAATAAGTCTTTTGATGTATCAGGCTTATCAATAATATCTGTAAAAAAATCTCTTAAATCTTCAAGCTCATCTGTTAACATCGAGGGGTCAATAGTCTTCCAAGTCCCCATTGGATGAGTAACAAAAGTAGTAATATTTAACCAATTTGAATCGTAACTATCTTCCTCCTGAGGAAATTCATACCCAGAAACCTCAAATGTAACTGAGAAACCATTTTTATCTGTTAGTTTCATACGCTTTTTCTATATTGAGTTAGCTTAAACAAGCATTGTCTCTTAACTATAGGACATAGCGAGTCGTTTACAAAAAATATGTGTTTTTCTGTGTATCAATAAATGTGAGGAAACTCTATTGCATACAATTTAATAAGGTTTATGAAAATTTTTACCCTTAATTTATTATTATTTTTGACTTAACTTGTAAACCAGATGAGCGATAGCGTTATCCGGCATTTTTCTGGCAGTAAACTACGAGCCAACCAATTTTACGTAAAGCCTATTTTTGTGACGGAGTATTTTTTATTGCTATTTTAAACAATAATTATAGGTTTTTAAGCTAGATTTCTATGGATATATATCAAAATTAAAAAGAACATAAAATGGAAGCATCTTCAACAATAAATAAAATGTTAGCAGGAAATAAGATATTTGTTCCTTCATATCAAAGAGCATATTCTTGGGAAAGTCCATCTGGCCAGAAAAACCATAGAACACAGACGGATGAATTTCTATCTGATTTAGATGACTATAATAAAAGCGGCTCCCAAACATCTTATTATTTTGGGCATTTTTTGTTCGAAAAAAAATCAGATAGTGAATTTGGTGTAATAGACGGCCAGCAAAGATTAACAACTATTGTAATATTCCTATCGGCATTATTTACTCGGTTAGAATCTATATTTAGCACCCCAAATAGTCAAGACAATTATTTCAAATTTCTTATTCCTAAGTTTTAAGCCGCCTCATCTAGCCAGTTATTGAGTAAAATATCTTCTTTATAGACGTTCAT
>JAKIVF010000056.1 GCA_021647145.1 Methylococcaceae bacterium
AGAAAAGTGCGATGAGTGAATTTTACCAGTGGATAAAATTTAATCGATCAAAACGGTTACGAGAATTGATACCGATTTTGAAACGAAAACTCATAGGTTTCAGGAATTACTTTGGATTACCTGACAACAGCCATAGTCTTTCACATTTGAACAACTATGTATTGCATAGCTTATACAAATGGTTAAACCGGCGAAGTCAGCGCAGAAGTTATAACTGGGGCAGTTTTCTAGATATGTTACGATATTTTCAAGTTGAACCAATGCGAGTGCGTAAAAGCAAACTACTCGTTGATTGGTATTAGGGCATGTGTTTTACACGAGCAACTTATATAACTGAAGAGCCGGATGCGGTAGTTCCGCAAGTCCGGATCTGTATGGGGGCGGTTCAGGTAACTGGCCGTTCTACCATGACTTTGAAAAGAGAGGTGGTTATGAATGAAATACACTCAATTTCTCGAATTTATCCTATCAATATGCCAAATAAATTCTTTAGGGGGCGTAAGAAGCAGCCAGAGAAAAATCATTCTGAGCTAAAGAAAAATCTTAAAGAACACCATGGCGAAAATGAGTCTACTGCCCAACATATTGATGAAATTGTGTAATGATTAATGTTTTATTGCTTGGTTCTATTGTCATTACTATTACTTTGCTTGGTGTTCTTGCCTGGTTGATTCTGGAACATAGAAGGTTAAAGCAAAGTTTTATTTGTCTTAGCAATAATGTCCAGAGGATTAATAATGATATTGCAGGGATTTGTTTAGCCGCGATATCTGTGGATAACCGAATATCACACAATGGACAACAATTAGAAGTAGTCGCTGAAAAATTAGTTAATTCTGAGCAAAATGGACGGCAGCTTAATCATCCATATTCAAGTGCAATTCAGAAGGTTCGTCATGGTGCAAATAGTGGAGAGCTTATTCAACAGTGCGGATTGAGTAAAGAGGAAGCCGAGTTATTAATTCGATTACATGGTTGAAATACATGAAGTGCAGATCATCACCATGGTGTGTGGAAATAAAACTCCGATAGCCAAAAGCTATCGGAGTTTTGAAAAAAACTATAAACTAATCTTCTCCACCAAACATACCTAAGATATGTAATAAACTTGTGAATATGTTATAAATTGCTATATATAATGAAACCGTAGCCATAATATAGTTAGTTTCACCTCCATGAATGATGCTACTTGTTTCATAAAGTATATATGCAGACATTAGCAGGATAAACATTGCAGAAACAGCTAGTGATAATGATGGGAGGTTGAATACAAATGCACCAATACCTGCCAAAAAAGCAACGAGGATGCCGACCATTAAAAAACCAGCTAGAAAACTAAAGTCTTTTTTCGTTGTTAGAACATAACCTGAGAGGCCAAGGAAAATTACGCCAGTCCCACCTAATGCAGTCATAACTAACTCATGCCCATTACTAAAGTTGTTAACATACGCACCTATAATTGGGCCGAGAGTTAATCCCATAAAACCAGTGAGTGCAAAAACACTTAATATTCCCCAAGAGCTATTACTTAATTTACTGGTTAGAAAAAGTAATCCAAAATAAACTACCATAGTGACTATGAAGCCAGGGTGAGGAAGATTTAAATGCATTGAAAGACCCGCAGTTGCAGCACTAAAGAGTAATGTTGCAGCTAATAACATATAAGTGTTTTTTAGGACTTTATTAGTAGATAAAATACTTGCTTCAGAGTGTGAAGCTACTGTGTGTAATTTCATTATTGGTTTCCTATATTGATTAATATCTTAACTTATGAAGAGTATAACTATAATTTTGATTAATGTAATCTTACAAGAGATCTAGTCGTTTTGTAAGTGTTTTTATCTTGGTTGTGTGAAATAAATCACTGAAATGAAGTGTAGAATCAGGTTTCGATTATATTTATTTACAATTGTGTGAAAATTAATAGCTTAGGAGATTCAAATTATTATAAAATTCAATTATCTATAGGCGTACTTTGAATAATAATTAAAATGACAGAAAAAACAAAAATAACCCCTTATGAGCTAATAGGAGGGGAGGCTTCGGTTTTAAAATTAGTCAACCGGTTTTATTTTTATATGGATACCTTACCAGAAGCAAAAGAAGTAAGAAATATTCATGCTACAAGCCTATCTGTTGCCAAAGATAAATTATTTAAATTTTTATCTGGATGGTTAGGTGGCCCTGATTTATTTATACAAGAATTTGGGCATCCTATGCTTAGGAGGAGACATTTACCTTTTGTAATAGGACAAACAGAAAGAGACCAGTGGATGATGTGCATGAAAAAAGCAATGAACGAAATACCTATGAGTTCAGAGTTAAAAAAAAGTTTATTAGGATCATTCGATCAGTTGGCAACTCATATGATCAATCAGAAATAAAACAACGTTGTAACAAACAGGAAATAACCCTATGTCACTATATAAGCAATTATTAACACTTGTTTCAGCTTTATTTTTATTGATTTTTGGTCTTAATTTTGTATTAAGTGTAAATAATATTAGGAGTTATTTGGAGGGAGAAGCAGAAGTACATGCTCAAGATACAGCAACATCATTAGGATTATCTCTTAGTCCTTATATGACTGTAGAGACTGACCCTATTATTGAAACCACGATGAAGGCTATTTTTGACAGAGGTTACTATCAAGAAATTAAACTGGTTGATGTGGATAATAAAATATTAGTAAGTTTGTCGAGTAATGATGAGATTGAAGGCGTTCCCTCTTGGTTTGTTAACGCTTTTCCGATGAATGCGGCTAAGGCTGAAAGTGAGATAAGCTCTGGCTGGAGTATTAGTGGCGTTGTTTATGTCACAATTAATTCAGGTTACGCATACCTTAAATTATTTGAACAAGTAAAGTATAGTTTTTTTTATTCATTAGGTGCTTTTATTTTATCTGTATTGTTGTTGCAGATGGTTTTGAGAATTACGTTATCTTCTTTGAAAAAAATTGATCGTATGGCACTAGCAATTGCTAAAGGGAAGTTTGAAACTATTGATGAATTACCTTGGACGACAGAGACTAGAAATGTCACCAAATCAATGAATATGATGTCAAGAAGAATGGAGGGGGTGATAACAAATCTAAACGTAAAACTTACGGGAATTGGTAGAAAGCTTCAGCAAGATGAATTAACTGGGCTACATAAAAAAAGTAGTTTTGTAACAGATCTAAAGCAATTAGCAGGATCAGATATTGATGCATTTATTTTCATCATAAAAATTGATGGGTTGAATGAATTAGTTAAAGAATGGGATAGTGATGCTGTAGACCAATTTTTAAAATACTTTACTCAAATATTAAGAGAGATACCTAAACCAAGTGAAGCTAGTGTTATTTCTGTCTATCGGTTTTTTGGTTCAGAATTTGCCTTATTAGTAAAAAATGTAAAAACAGAAGAAGTTGAGAAAATAGCAAAATATCTAAGCACCTCTTTTACTGAAATTGGTGAAAAATATAAAAAACCAGATATAGCTCATATTGGTGTTGTTCCCTTTAATCCTGTGGATTCAGTTGAAGGTATTATTTTAGCGGCGAATGAAACCTATGAACAAGCCCATATTATTGGACAAAATAGTTTTTATATTCGTACTAATGAAGACCATGCAAAGGCTATTGCTGATTGGAAAGCTTTGGTATTTAGTGTTATAGATAAACATCAATACAGTGTAAGGTTTGTTGATCCCGTTGAATATTTTGAGACAGGAAAAACTGTGATGAAAGAAGCTTTTTTAGATATTTTTGATAAACAAGGGGAGGCTGTATCGATTGGAACTTTTATATCAATCGCAGAAAAATTTTCTAAAATTGTAGAATTGGATAAAGGTGTCATTCTGACAGTTATCGACCATATAAAAACACGACAGATTGAATATACGATGGCTATCAATATATCTACTAGGACGATTAAAAATAGCACTTTTCGATCCTGGCTTGCTGATTTGATTGGTAAAAATAAATCTCTTTCCCAGCAGCTTGTTTTTAGTTTATCAGCTTATGCAGTTGCGAAAGAAATTGAAGTTTATAAAGAGTTCATAAATTTTGTTCATCAATTAAATGCAAAAGTGATGATTAAAAGGTTTGAAATTAGGTCTTTATCACCAGAAAATGCAAAAAATTTAAAACCTGATTATATACGGTTAGCGAGAGATCTAGGGCATAATGTTTCATCAGATCAGGAAAAAAGAGCCTTTATAGAAACTATGCAAGAAATTTGTGAGTTGTTGGACATAAGTATTTTGGCTGAAAATGTTCATGCGGATATTGATTTTAATTGTCTTAAGGATATTGGTATTACAGGAATAAGTCGGTAGTAGTGAAGAAGTCTCCTCTTTTTTTTAAAGTGCTTCATTTTGTATTTAGATTTAAAACTATTCAGGTACAAGCATTTGTGATTGGTCTGTTTGCTGTGTTTTCAGTTTCTGCAACAATTGAGATAAGTGAAGCTCTATTGTTGAAAATTGAAAATAAATATGGAAAGGAAGCTCCATTAAGAGTAAAGCAATGGCAATTGTTAATGCAAACGGCAAAGGGTTTATCTGATCAAGAAAAACTACAAAAAGTGAATGATTTTTTCAATTTTAGAATAAAGTTTGTGGATGATCTTCGGTTATGGAATGTTGCTGATTATTGGGCAACCCCATTAGAGTTTTTAGCTAGAGGACAGGGAGATTGTGAAGATTATTCGATTGCTAAATACTTTACATTAAAAGAATTAGGCGTTTCTGAAAAAAAGATGCGAATTACTTATGTCAAAGCACTAAAGTTAAATCAGGCGCATATGGTCTTAACATATTATTCATCACCACGAGATATCCCTGTTGTTTTGGATAATCTGATTTCTGAAATAAAACTAGCAACCAAGCGGACAGACTTAATGCCAGTTTATAGTTTTAATGGTATGGGTTTATGGATTGCAAAGGCAAGAGGTAATGGCAAAAGGGTGGGAAATGCGAATAAACTAAATTTATGGGAAGAATTGACACAACGAATGCTGAATAATACTTTTTGAAAGAGTGTAAATCAAAGGAAGAAATGTTCAATTGCTAGCTTTTAATTATACAGTTCGCCGAAGTCAGCGAGCAAAAAAAACACGAATTATTGTTACTCCAGAAAAAATCGAGGTTGTAGCTCCCTTCGGTGTAGCTGAACAGGCAATTCATAAGTTTGTTAACGATCATAAAACATGGGTTGAAGTAACAAGTGAAAAGGTAAAGCTACGGAAAAAGAATATAAAAAAAATTGCACCTGTTAATTATAGCAATGGAGCTTTAATACCCTTTAGAGGTAATCAGGTAAGAATAATAATAGAGCATGTGGTGTCTTCAAATAAGATAAAAATAGAGTTAGATAAGAAAAATGAATTTATTATATTTTTGCCAAAATCAAATCATAATAGTGATCTAATTAGATTAGCTTTAATTGAATGGATGAAAAAGCAGGCTTATTTAGATGTAGAAGGTTATATAAAAATTTATGCTAATAAATATAACTTATACCCCCGTAATGTAAGGATAAAAACACAGAGGAGTCGATGGGGAAGTTGTGGAATTCATAATGATATAAATATTAATTGGCTTTTAATTCTTGCACCACCAGAAGTGTTAGCCTATGTGGTGGTTCATGAACTTTGTCACATTAAAGAGAGAAATCATTCTGCAAGGTTTTGGCAATTAGTTGAAGCTCATTTTCCGACCTATCAAAAACAAAGGAATTGGCTTAAACAAAATGGAAGTGGTTTAGCTTTATAACAAAGCTAAAGGGGCGGGTAAGGTATATTTAATAGACATTTAATTTGTAATGCCTATTAAATATTGACAAATAATTAATTATTTTCTTGAACCACTTAATATATGTGATTCTTCAGGAAGAGTTACACCCAAATAACTATTCAGTGATCCTTTACTTGCTAGAATACGGTATTGAGAAAAAAGTTCATCATATTTGGCATTGATGAAGTCACTTTTGGCAATAAACATTTCATTTGCAGAATCAAGTAAATCTAATAAGGTACGTTGACCAATATTAAATTGCTTTTGATAAGCTGAGTTACTTCTAATGCTAGCGAGTTTATGGGTTTTAAAGAAATCCATTTGACCTTGAAGTGTTTGCCGTGCTACCCAAGATAAACGCATGCTTTCAACAACCTGCCTGTATGTATTGTCCCTTATTTCTTTGGCTTGGTAGATTAGTGCAGTTGTTTCTTTGCGACGAGCAATATCTTTTCCACCATTAAAAAGGTTGTATCTAAGACGCAACATGGCATAAGTATCTTCGTTTTTACCTTTAATTCCATCTAAGTCAACATTGTGTGAAGCACCTGCTTCAACATCTAGGCGAGGTAGATACGGTGCCCTAGCTGTTGCATGCTGGGCAAATGCTGAATCAATATCTGCATTTGCTGATTTTAAAATAGGATGATTTGCAATAGCTTGTTCAGTCGCCTCTTCAATAGTTTTGGGTAATATATTGTTAAGTGGTGCAATGGGTTGTAAATTTGAGGGTAATGAACCTACAATTCTTAAAAAAGCAGTTTCTGCATCTTTAAGATTACCTACTTCTGAAAGAGTATTTTTCTCAGCTAATGCTAATCGTCCACTTGATTGGTCTGAATCAGCTCTTTTGCCAATTCCTCGTTCGCTTCGTAATGAAATTTGGTCGTGGGTACGAAGATGAATTAATAAGTTTTCCTTAGCTAGCTTGAGCAAATCCTGACGTCGTAAAACATTGATGTATGCTTCAACAGCATTTAATCCAGTTATTTCTGATTTTCCAAAAACGCTATAAGCCCGTGCATTTGTTCTGGCTTTATGACGTTTTACTTCACTAGATGTGGCGGAGCCATCAAAAATCATTTGACGTAACTGGATTGAAGCTTCCTCTCTACCATAAGAAACAGTTCCGTCCCCCCTAGATCTAGTCGTAGGGTTTGTTGATTGTTCCCAGCCAATTCCAGCAGAAATATCAATAGTGGGGAAGTAGCCAGCTCTGGCTTGGTTTATTTCATGTTCGACAGCTCTTCGTTCAGCTTTTTCTGATTGTATTTCTGGGTTTTCGTTAACAGTTTGTTGTATTGCCTCTTGTAGGGATTGAGCAGAGACTGATATTGAAAAGGCGAAGCCAGTAATAAGGCTGCTTATGTAAAATGCTGTTTTTGTCTTCATTCCAAGTACTCTTTAGCTTAGGTCAAAATTGAATATAGGAATAAATGTATCTTACTAACCATAGTTGGTCAACTTAATTCTTTAATAAAGACAGCAAGATGTAGGCGGCTTGGAATGTTTAATTTTTTAAAAATTGATGTTAAATGCGCTTTAACAGTTCTTTCGGAAATATATAAAGAGGATGCGATTGTTTTATTGTTTTTACCTGCTTGTATCATTTTAGCAACATCCATCTCTCTACTGGATAAAGATTCGAAAAGTTTTGATGAAGAAGAGTTTTTCTTGGCTTCAACCTCAGAAGTTTTTATCTTCATTAGTGAGCCAATAACTTTAGGAACAAGTAGGCGTTGAATCCAAATATCGCCTTTTAAAATTTGTTCAAGTGCTTGAATCATCAGTTTTGGGGATTCAGAAGCCTCACAATATCCCGCAGCGCCCTGAATTAAGGCATTGATTTGATTATTTTCGGGCCAGTTTGAGCCAACAATAAGAAAACGAGTGGATTTATAACTAAAATTTGACAATAAACTATTATTACTATCAATTTTTTGTGAATCTATAATGACAGCATCAGCTGTAAATTCTGAATCAATATCGTCAAGTTTTGAAATTTGGTATATTGGAGATAGTGCACTCGACCAAGACTTAATTAATAGATTGTTTTCTGAAAAAATTAAAACTCGTTTCAAAATAGCATCCTTTGTGATGTGTTTTAACTGGTTGTTTTTTATAGCAATCAGAAGAAAAATCTTTAGATAGCTAATAATTGTCAAGCTTTTAAATTTTCTTTAGTGTATTTTTCATACTATTCCAAATAAGCTTAACGCTCCCTTAATGCTCTCTCTCTAGCTTTTAAGATAGGCTTTAAAATATAGTCAAGAACTGTTTTTTTTCCAGTTAAAATATCAACATTTGTGGTCATTCCAGCAATAATATTTAATTTTTCTCCATGTTTTTCTAAATAATTCTTGTTCGTTCTTAGTCTGATTAAAAAATAACTCTCTCCATCTTCATCATTAGTAATCGTATCGGCACTGATATGTTCAAGTTCAGCTTTTAAGCCTCCATAAATAGAAAAGTCATATGCAGTCAGCTTTACCATTGCTTTTTGCCCAGGATGTAAAAAAGCAATGTCAGCGGGTCTAACTTCTGCTTCAACCAATAGCTGATCTTCAATCGGTACAATTTCTACTAAATCCATCCCTGGCTTGATCACACCACCAATGGTTGTGACTTTTACTCGTTTTATCGTGCCTTTAACGGGAGATAAAATGTTGGTACGTGTTACTTTATCCTCAAGAGCCATTACTGATTCTGAGGTTCTTTGTAATTCAGCTCTTGCTTCGTTAAGTTTTTTTAGTGATTCGGTATGAAAACGAATTTCCAGTTCTGATAATTTGTTTTTTGCTTCGTTGATTGAGAATTGAACTCTGGGGATAGAGAGCTGCGCAGACGTTAATTCACCTTTTAAATCATTTGCGCTACGTTGCAAGCGCAATAATTCAACTCGTGACATAGCACCTTCGGCGACAAGAGGTCTAGACATTTCCAGTTCTTTTTTAAGTAACTCATGGCTTCTAGATATTTGACGTGATTTAGATTTTAATTCAATCAGATCTTGTTTTTTTTGTCGAATCTGAGCATTAAAAATTTTTTGGTTAGCATCTAGTTCATTACGTTTAGAAACCAATAGCTCTTTAGCATTACGAGCGATTTTTGGGGCTTTTAAGGTAACTTCTTCGGGTATTTTAATGTCTTGTTTAGTGACCTCTGCTCTTAAACGGGCAACAGTTGCAAGTAACTCATAATGTCTGAATTTCGTTTCGTTAAAAGAAGAGGTAAATTGTACGGGGCTTAATTTAAGCAAAGCTTGCCCTTTTTCAACCAACTCACCTTCTTTAATCAAAATTTCAGAAAGAATTCCACCCTCTAAATTTTGCACAATTTGAATATAGCTTGATGGAATTATTTTACCAGCTCCTCGCGTTACTTCGTCTAAAGTTGCATAATTTGCCCAGAAAAGAGCGATAACTACAAAACTAAATGTTAACCAGAGAATGATATGGCTTTGAATGGTCGTATCGTAAAGCTTAGTTGCATTAATGTCAGTTATAAATGCCTGGTCTTCTGTTTGCTGTTTATATTCTGTTTTTAATCCAAAAAATTTATTTAGCATGATTATTCCGAAACTTTTATTTTGCCTTGCCTTAAAGCATCAAGGACTTTTTCTTTTGGGCCATCTGCCACCATTTTAGAGCCATCCATAACAATAAGTCGGTCAACCAGTGATAATAAAGAGGCTCTGTGAGTCACCAAAATTAGGGTTTGTGATTCTAAGTGTTTTAAAAAACGCTGTTTAAACCCGTCTTCTGTACTACTATCCATAGAGTTACTGGGTTCATCAAAAATATAAATAGGCGGGGACAGTAATAAGGCTCTTGCAACAGCAATACTTTGTCTTTGCCCCCCTGATAATGCTGAGCCACGTTCACCTACCGGTAAATCAAATCCGGAAGGGTGCTTGTTAACAAAGTGCGTCACACCTGCAGTTTCTGCAGAGCGCAAGATAGATTGGTCATCAGCATAATTAGCACCTAAAGTAATATTATCTTTAACACTACCAAATACCAATGATATATCTTGGGGTACATAGCCAATTTGACGGCGTAAATCAGAAGGGTCTATTTGTCTTATATCAGTTCCATCAATAAGGATTGAACCTTCTTGAGCTTGGTATAACCCAAGGATTAACTTTTCTATGGTACTTTTCCCCGAACCTATTCGACCAATAAAGCCGACTCGTTCTCCCACTCTAATTTTAAAAGAAACGTTATCTAATGCCTTTATTGGTTGGTTAGGGTAGCAAAAAGAAATGTTTTTAAATTCAATTGTCCCTTTAAGAGAAGGGCGATGTAAGAATTTTTTACCTAGTTCGCGCTCAACGGGTAACGACATCATACGAGTTAGTGACGATAAAGACGTTTTTGATTGGTGGTAACGAGTGAGTAGCATAGCTACTTGGGCTACAGGTGCTAATGCACGACCTGTTAAAATAGTGCAGGCAATGAGTCCGCCAGTAGATAAATCTCCATCAGCTATTTTATAAACACCAAAAATAACTACTGAAACTGATGCCATTTGTTGTAAAAAAGTTGTAAAGTTAACAGCAAGTGATGAAAAAAACCGAGCTTTTAAGCTAAGTCGAGAAATTTGTCCAACACTTTGTTCCCATTGTTTTTGCATTTGCCCTTCTGCACAATTGCTTTTTATTGAATCTAGATTAGTCAGTGATTCAATTAAAGTGGCATTTTTTTGTGCAGAATGTTTGAACAGCTCTTGAATTGTGTTCTTTAATGGTTTTTGTACAGCAATACCACCTAAAATAGCTAGAGGTAAAATAAATAGAGGGATAAGCGCTAAATTTCCACCTAGCATATAAATGACAAATATAAAAATAAATAGAAAAGGAAGATCTATTAATGTTGTCAAAGTGGCAGAAGTTAAGAATTCCCTGAATGATTCAAATTCATGAAAGTCATTTGCAAAAGCACCGACAGAAGGGGGGCGAGATTCCATTTTAATCCCCAAGGTTTTTTCAAAAATAGTAGAGGATAAAATAATATCAGAGCGTTTTCCTGCAACGTCAATGAAATAACCTCTCAATGATTTCATTATAAAATCAAAAATATAAACTATAGCGACGCCAATCGCTAAGACCCAAAGTGTTTCAAGTGCTTGATTAGGAACAACACGATCATAAACGTTCTTAATAAATAAAGGAGATGCCAGAGCAAAGAGATTAATAAGAAGTGACGCGGCTAATACTTCGGAATAGATAGGCCATGATTTATAAATAACATCCCAAAACCAGTGCTTGGCTTTTGGAGCGGCAGAATTAGATGAGCGGTGGTCAAATTGATGTTTTTTTTGAATAAAAAAAGCTGCACCAGTATATTCATTATTTAAACTCTCAAAAGAAACTGATTTTTGACCACCATCGCTTTCTGGGATGACAATTTTATATTTGTCCTTTTTTTTTGAAACTAAAATACAAGTTTTATTATTTTTTAATAGTAAAACAGTTGGCAAGACAAGATTAGATATTTTATTGAGAGGTCGTTTAATAAGAGAGGTGGAAAACTCTGCTCGATCTGCTGCTCTAATGAATAATTCAGGTGTTAACTTATTATTAACCAGAGGTAACCCTGCTGTTAATGATTCAGACGAGTGCGGGGAATGCAAAAGCGTACATATTGCTAGAAGAGCTTGAAGCAAGGAATCGTCATTATCTGGAATGGCAGAAAAAATTTGATCGGATGGGAGTGAATTTGAATCTAGTTTAGTCATGTATAATCCTTTATCGTATCAAAGGCATAGTTTTTATCGAGAGTTATAAAGGGAAAATTTGATACGAACAGATTCATGGTCAAGTTGTAGTTAATCTCTGCTTATACTTCAAGTGGTTATAAACGGGAGAAGTTTTTAGATAAATATTTTAGCATGTTAGGGGTAGGTCTGTTTTATATTGAAAGAAAGGAAATTAAACAGTAAAACAAATTATTCAAATTTTATTAAAGGGTTGCAGAAAAGGGCTAATGAAAATAGTACCTTTGTACAGTTGGCAAAAAGGTAATTCTATTTTAGAATGCTTATAGTTTTCAAATGTTAATGAAGCCTGAACTATGAATTTTTTGTGCATTGGCTTGAATAATTAAAGATAAAAATTGAGCAGGAATGATTATGACAGTATTTAAAAAAGATAATATTCAGGAAGAAGTGCTTAATTTACATGATCTACTTGTAGATGAGAAAGCAGATGAACTTAGTAAATATCTATCTCTATCAATAGAAAATTTAGGTGATGATACTAAGATTACAGTCACAACAGTAGAAGCTACCCCCATAATGTATTCAACTACTCTTAGTGGTGTATCAATTTCTAATCTACAAAGTTTAGTTGATGGAGATATGGATTCAATAAATTATCTGAATTAAATCATTCAAAATTAGTCAATTTGAACATAAATTAATTAGTAAGTACATTTAAGTCAATATTAGTTTATCATTAATGATTTATTTGGTACGTTTGGGATAAATGGTAACAATTAACTCCGTATAGGGAGAGTGGTGTTTTTATGGCGATTATAGGTATCGTAAAATCAGTGACAGGGATTGTTAAGGCAATTGAAGGTGATTCGGAGCGAATCTTAGTAGCTGGTGACAAGGTTTCGCAGAATGAACAAATAGTCACAGGCTCTAGTGGAGCAGTTGTTATAGACTTTTTAGATGGAACTAGTCTAGATTTAGGGAGAAGCTCAAATGCCTTCTTAGACGATGATATTTTAGGTGCCGATAAAGAGACACAATTAGTTCAACAAACTGACAAAGATATTAGAGACGAAGTTGAGGCCATTCAACAAGCATTAGCTAAAGATAAAGATTTTGACCCGTCTCAATTAGACCCAACAGCCGCCGGAGACTCAAATGATGTCGCTGATGGTGGTTCAAATAGTCATATTCATACTGTCAATATAGATTATCTCAATCCCGTTGGGGTAGTTGAAAGTGGTTTTGAAACTACGGGAATTGAGCGTAGTTTTTCAGATCCAATAGACGAGTTTATTTTAAGCCCAAGCGAGGGCGACACGGATACAGATACCGACACGGATACAGATACCGACACGGATACCGACACCGACACCGACACTGATACTGATACTGATGCCGACGGAGATGCAGATGATTTAAAAGTTGATGAATCTAATGGATTAAATACCACTGATTCAGGAACGCTTCATATAAATGGAGGGGCACCTCAAACTGTTGAATTATCAGCTTCTGGCGCAACTTGGGACTCAGCAACTAATACGTTGACTGGTTTCGATAATGAAGGAAATAGTATCTATTCTATAGTTGTTGATAATCAAGGTGAATATACCTTTACTTTATTATCCGCACTGGACCATCCACTAGGAGAAGGAGAAAACAATACAATTGTTTTTGATATTGAAGCTACATTAACCAATAATTCAGGAGAGTCAGCACAAACATCATTTGATGTCACTGTTTTTGACGATGGCCCTGCTATTTTTGCACCTGATAATGCCCAGATAGGAAGCCAATTGTTTTCTTATGACCTTGGTCTGGATGGGTTAGGTGGAGTTGCTTTGGAGATCCCGACAGTAACAACTAGTGATGGAAACCCTGCTAATTTAGAATCACTGGGAAGACCTTTGTCTTTTGAAGTTACGGATACTAATGATGATGGGCTACAAGAATTACATATTTTTGTAGATAATGGAGCCACTGGTTGGACACCTGATGAAACTGATCCTGCTCAGCAAGATATTGATGTTCTTAGTATATTACCGTTTTCTTCATCGGGTGATACAGGAGCCTATACTTTACTATTAAATGATTTTATTGATTTACCGGTTGAAGATGGTATACAACAAACTCTAGATCTGAGTTTTGGGATTTCAGCAACAGATGGTGATGGCGATGTAGTAACGGGTACTGTTCATGTATCATTTAGTGGCCAAGGAACGATAGCTACTTTTGAACACACTGACTCCGAGGATTCAACTGATTTTTAGGTGAATAAGATTAAATACTTTTTTTATCCCTAATCATAGATAAAAATAAAGTAAAACGAAGAGGGTGTGATTAAAAGTAAAGATTGAGTCGGTTAGGCTAACAGCTTCATCGCTAACCCAAGATCTTTAGCAAAAGTAATGTTAGGTTGCCAAAGAGACTGGAGTCTAACCAAATTATTAGGCACTTCATTTTTAATCACGCCCAAAAAAAATAATAACCGCCTTTAGTAGAACTAAAGACGGTTTTTTTGTTTATACAACAAAGCAAGTCATAATCTTAGAAAAATTAGTTGGATCACGGTTTCCAGTACAATCCATTTATTTCACCGTGCTTCAAAAAAATGCCAGCCTAACCTAATGGGTGAGACTTATGTTTTTTCAAAGCACGATGAAGCCAGGGGCTTGCACTATAAATCCGCGCCCAACTGATCTTATCTAGGATAATTGTTAATTTTTTATCAAAACTGAAATTTTAATAGATGCAATACTTACGCAATAAATATATTTTTACACCTGGGCCAGTAAGAATGTATGAAGAAACCCTACAGCTAGGTTCAGTCCAAGCCCCCTATTTTAGGAATGAGGAGTTTTCACAAGTTATTTTAGAATGTGAACAAAACTTGTTGCAATTACTGAATGCTCCAAAATCTAGCCGAGTTATTTTTTTAACAGCATCTGGCACAGCAGGGATGGAAGCAACTGTTCAAAATTTACTGAATAAAAATGACGAAACCATTGTGATTAATGGAGGAGGGTTTGGTCAACGGTTTGTAGATTTATGCAAACTACATAAAATCAATCATTTAAACCATAAATTAATAGTTAACGATCTTTTTAATACAACTCAGCTGAACAATTATAGCAGCGCAACAACACTATTGATTAATGCTCATGAGACAAGTATCGGTCTTTTGTATAATATGAAGAGTGTTGGGGAATTTTGTAAAAATAATGGGATATTAAATATAGTTGATGGTATTAGTCTATTCATCACCGATGAACTTGATATGCAAAAACAAAATATTGATGCCTTGATAATTAGTTCTCATAAAGGTTTAGCTTTGCCGCCTGGGTTGACAATGGTTGTGCTATCGCCAAATGCCATTCAAAAAATAACCCCTCCAAACTGCATGTATTTTGATTTTAATCGCTACATAAATGATGGGAAAAGAGGCCAGACTCCTTTTACTCCAGCGGTGACTATCTTGTTACAACTTCAAGCAAGACTTAAGCAAATTAAAAAGGACGGCATATTGTTTCATATAGAAAAAGCCAAAAGTATTGCTGATTACTTTAGAACACAAATTTGTGTTTTACCCTTAAAAGCATACAGCCAGTCTATGCCTAATGCAATGACAACATTGACTCCAACAGACGGAAGATCCGCATATGATATTGTAAAAGATTTAGATCAAAAATATAATGTTGTAGTTGCACCAAATGGTGGTGATTTGAGAAATATTATTTTTAGAGTTTCACACATGGGTAATATGGATAAAGATTATATTAATGTATTAATTGATGCCTTATATCAATATTTTGGAGTAGAGAGAAAGTAAAAATGAAGGTTTTGATTATGGCAGCAGGTGTTGGAAGTAGAATCAGTCGACATTTGCGTGGACAACCCAAGTGTTGTGTTGATGTGAATGGGAAACCTTTAATTAGGTACACTCTTGAGTTATTTAAGAAAAAGGGAATTAGTAATATAGCAATAGTGACAGGTTATAATGAACACTATATTCATCAATCTTTAGATGGTTTTTTATATACAAGATATTTCAATCCTTTTTTTCGAGTGGCTAACTCAATATCTTCAGCCTGGTTTGCACAAGTCTTTTTAAAGCCAGATGATGATATGATCATTATGAATGCAGATGTTTTTATAGAAGAAAAAATACTGGGTCTTTTATTGGAAGAGACGAAGACTCCCTTGATGATAAGCGATAGTACAAGAATTGAAGAAGCAGACTATCGTTTTAACTGGGAAAATAATAGTCTAAAAAAATACGGTAAAGACTTAAGCAATGAAGAAACAACGGGTGAATATGTAGGTATAGCTCGGTTGAATAAAGAAGATTTAATAGACTTTAGAGAACAAGTTAATGAAGCAGTTATAACAGAAGATTATCATTGTTGGTGGGAAGACATAATATATAGATCAATTGGTCAAGGAAAGACAGTTTATATAAAAGATATAGCAAATAATTTTTGGGCAGAAGTTGATTATATTGAAGATTATGAAAGAATTAAGCAGTTTGTTCAAAGGTGAGTCAATAATCTTTACTTCACTTTTAATCACACCCTATAATTAAAATAAAGATGGTAAATATCTAGTAATAAATGTTACCTTCAGCAACATGAACATCCAGTCAAATTCACACTTTAAGAAGCTATTAGTCGATATACGCAATCATTTCCTGTTAGACACCTCTTTTTTTGTAGATGAAGAAATCAACAAAGAATTTGACCCAGATTTTTCACAAATTTATATTACTTTTTTCCAAGAAGGCATCAAACCTTTACGTTGGGGGGCAAGACGTAAAAACATAGAAACATCAATTCAACGAATAGCTATAAAACTAAAAGAAAATCCACGACTCTCTGAGTTTTCCTTAGATGACCCTAATCAGTGCCGCATTTTATTTGAGATGGTGGTCAGTCATTCTCCATGTAATATTCGCAATTTAACAACGCAACATATTTCAGAAAACCGTTTTGAGCCCGGTGTTAATGGCTTAAAGTTTGATTTCGAAGGAGTCCCTCGTTTTTTTATGCCGACAGATGCGATTACTAACAGTATCATGAGTGTAAATCAATTATTGAACCATCTCTCGAAGAAAACAGGTCACTCTAAACGGACAAATAAAATTTCTGAACGTGTCGAGCTAATGCGTAGAGAACCGATAAAATATACGTTTATCAAGAGCATTGCCTGTGTTAGCTACAAAGAAAAAGCTATCTCTCTTTACCGAGGCTATCCCGACCCACTCATATTTGATAAACAAGTGATGTATGAGACATTACTCAAAAGCATTGACTGGCTAGTAGAAAATATGCGGGAAGATGGTCGTTTTCTTTATTTTTATGATGGAATTAAGGATTCTCAAGTAGATCTGGATCACCCAAAGATGGTAGATCCACTTTACAATAATATTTTGCGCCATAGTGGAGGAACCATAACGTTATTAAGAGGGTACGAACTTACAAAGCGCGATATTTATCTAAAAGCCGCTAAAAAATCTCTAGATTTTTTGTTGTCAACATTCAAAAAACATCGCGTAAATAATCAATATGCCTGTTATCCATTTTTTAACAATAAGTCTAAACTGGGTGGTGCTGGTATAGCTCTAGTCGCTTTAATGCATTACACAATGCAAACGGATGACCAATATTACCGGAAACAGATAGATGGACTGGTAAGACATTTGCTTTCTCGTGTTGATAAAGATGGGGAAATGATAGGTTATTATATTCACCCAAAATTTTATGATGGTAAGGAAATTGTAGACCCATCCGATAAGATGAAAAAAGAACTGTTTTCTTTTTACTATCCAGGTGAGGCATTATTGGGGTTAGCCCTATATTATCGACACATTAAAACTATTGATAAGCAACTTAAAATAGAGATTTACAATAAAAGCCTTAAATCCCTAGATTTTTTGGTCGATGTCAGACCCATAAAATATGACTATATGTTTGATACTCTACCTGCCGATGCCTGGCTAATGCAGGCGATAGAAGAATGGATTAAGGTTGATGGGTTTAAAAAGCAAAACTATATTGATTTTGTTTTTAATGATACACAGACATTGTTTGACCATATGTACACAGAAGAAAATGCACCAACCCCTGATTATGTGGGTGGTTTTTTTTATCACTATGGAGATCATGTTTACCATGATGCCTCTAGGAATGAAGGGGTTATTGCAGCTTATAATCTGGCTAAATATTTAGGAGAAAATGAGTTGTCCGAGAAGATTATGGGCAATATGCTTAAATCGGCTAAAGGGCTAATGCATACATTACATAGCCCTGAATCAACTTACGCACATCAATATCCAAAAAAAAGTATTAATAGTTTTCGTTTTAAATTGACACGACAATGGGTAAGAGTTGACTCTGTTCAGCACACAGCCTGTTTTTATGCCCGACTTTATCAAACTGACTTTGGTAATGTGGAAAATAATAATGATAAAAAAAAATTTATACTCTTTGAATCTGAGAATGGTTCATTTGAACAGTTTTTTAAAAAAATTAGACTATTAACTCCCTCAAATAATGCTAAAAAAATAGTGATTGTTTCTGAGTTTATAGATGTTAAGAAAATCTTAAATGGAACTCTGGATATAGAAATGTATAAAACATTAATACAAGCCGCTCAAATTGATTGCCTTTTTACCGTTGAAAATTTTAGAGAACATGTCAGTGTTTTGGACGACATATCAATTTGGAAGAATCATGCTGATAAGGTTGAAAGTATTGAAGGTGAAATTATTAATTCAATTACCCCTAATGATATTGTTTGTGTGAAAGGTGTTAAAAAAAGTAAATTACCTGAATTAACTGAAAAACTTAGAAAAATGCTCCATGATATGAATAATAACGTAAGTTAGGCTACTTCTCTTTGATAACCTAAAATGGATGAAACTCAGAGAGTAGGTTAACGATAAACTCGTTAGCCTAATTTAAAATACGGTTTTGTGATAAACCTGAATTTGATTGGATTATTTAGATTAAATGGAATAGTTAGTATGTCTAGTATTAAAGTATTAAAAGATTTTGATAAATCACAACTTTGGCGATTTTTTGTTGATGGACGGTTTCATAAAAAATATGACGGTTGGGCGGGGTATGACGCCGGCGAAAAAGGGTCTATTCAAGCCTTACTCAATGGGTTTAGTTTTATGCTTGATAATTTTGATCTGTCAAACGGGCTTAAGGGAACTTATTTAAGGGAATTACATAAAGTTTGCATGTTAAATGTTGAGACATCAAATCTCAAATCAAGCCCCGGTGATATCAGATACTTAAATTCAGGTATCCCTTTTTTTGCCAAAAGTACAACTTATGAGCATTTAGTAGAGGTATTTGAAATGCGTACAGATGATGGAACAGCATTGTTTAACCATCAAAAATATGCAAAAACAGCAAATGAGCTAGATGTAAAAGAAATTTACGCATTTATGCTAAAACAAAGAAAGATAAATTATAGAAATTGGTATCCCAATTTAGATAATATCCAGAAAAATGCTCTAGAAGGTAAAGGCTCATTACATGCTTTTTATGAAGCAAAACATACAGTACAGATGCTAATAATTTCTAAAATGGAGGATATTATTGAGCGTTATAACCAAAATATACAACAGGCAAAAACAGAGGAAGAGAAGCTGGAAGTTATTGCCTTGGTTCCTCGTGAGATGGAATTATTACATCCTTTTCCTGATGGAAATTCAAGGACTTTTAGTTGTATTACACTAACACACCTTTTGCTTTATCATGGATTTCCACCTGCAATTTTAGAAAATCCTAATCTTGATAATGAAGTGTCTTTATCTCAGTGGATTGTGGAAATTAAAAAAGGCATGGAGAGAACAAAAGAACTATTGCAAGAACCTAATAAAAGGATGTTTGAATATTCTATTCTCGATATGGCAAAGCGAGATAGGGATAAATTTCTGGGGATGGCGGCAGAATTAATCAATAAAATTGAAATACAAAAAGAAATTTATCTGACACCTCAGCGAATTAAAAAGATAACCAAGGGTGAATGGATAAAGCAAGGGTGTGATGAAAACCTAAGATTTACAGGTGTTGGAACTTATGGCACATATACAAAAGGAAATATCTATTTTGCAATAGCGATTAAAGACTGGATTAAAGAGAAAAAAAATCCCCATGATGAACTTAAAAAAGTGTTGAAAAATGGGGTTAAGGCATTAGTTCTAGATGATTTAAAATATGCAAAAGATATTCATATCCCCGTTTTACAGGTACAAGATAGTTTTAAAGCATTTAAACAATGTGCGGTTCAAGTCAGACAGGATAAAAACCCGTTTACCATTTTAATTACAGGAACAGAAGGAAAAACGGGAGCAAAAGTACAGTTTCATCATTTGTTGAACAAACAGATTAAAACTCACGCCGTATTAAACAGTGCCAATACGGAAATACCTGTGTTGCGATCATTGATTAATTTAGAAGCTGATGATGAAGTGGAAATAAATGAAGTTTCCGTAGGAAGTGATGAAGAATACAGAGTTGAGCGTAGTATGATGGTTAATCCTGATCTTTGTTTTTTCACCCATATTGGCCCAAACCATATGGATATGCATAAAACAATTGAAAATATCATGGTTGCCAAATCCTCGGTTGTAGAAGGTTTGAGGGCAGGAGGAAAATGTATTCTCAATTCAAAGATAGAACATTATCCAAAGCTACTTAATGCAATAAATAACCGAAAACCCAATATCCCGATTTTGACCTATGGAACACTGAGCAGTGATACTGCAACACTAATTAATCAAGTATTTGATAGTCAACGTTTTGGCTGGAATGTAGAGGCGATGATTAATGGTGAGAGTATTCATTATTTTGTCCCGATGTTTCAGCAACATGCCCCTCTTGCGAGCGTTGGTATTTTATTAGTGATTAAGGAAATGGGCTACGATATTCATCAAGCGGCAAAAGATTATGATGGCTTCGTTCCTTTTGAAACAATGGGTAGAATGTTAAAACTATCAAAGCGGTCAGGAGATGTGTTGTTTTATGATCAAAGTCGTCGAGGCGGTTTTCATGGGATGCGGTCAGCTTTTGAGGACATGAAAAATTTTAATAATGATGGAAAAATTGTCGCGCTGGTTGGGGGGATCTCCATAAAAAAGGATTCTCAATGGACACAAGAAGCACATGCTGAATTGGCAAACATGATCAATGAAAGTAGAATCGACCGGCTTTATACCACGGGTAATTTTATGGATTATGTGCAAGATAATTTGACGACCCCATCAATATTTGTAAAACATAGCGATGATCTTGATGAATTAGCAGCCTTACTATACAGCGAAGTTAGAGGTGGCGATCTTCTTTTTATTATTGGGAGTGCCTACCTTTATCTAGGGCGAGTGTCAGACAGATTATTAAGGCTTAAAGATAGAAGTAAATTTGACCATGAAATAAACCAGACCTCTCTGTCACCACGGCTTATTCACGATTATAAAACTATGCTTGTTTTAGCTGATGTTGAAAATGGATGTCCTTTAGCACTTGCTTTAAAACAAAATGAGTTAGAAAATTTTCATTCACACAAGCAAACTTATACACAAATAAGAGCTGGCATATTAATGAATTTTTTTAAATCATTAGATGATCTAGTCCTTTCCTTTAAAGGCTTGAGCCTTGTTAATCAGGAGATAATTAAAACCGGAAATAACAGCTATGTTTATAACCAGAACTTTTGCCAGCAATGGTTTAATAATGTAGATAAAAGGGAAAGCTTACCCAGAAAACAACTGTTTGGCAGTTTTTATTTTTTTGGAGATAAAAGCTATTTGTTGCATATTGAAGTGGCTACGATGAATCTACATATTGGATTTGTAAAGTACCACAAAGTTGAAGACGATTGTCAGGTATTGAAAATGCAGCCCAGTGATTATAAAAATATTACTGAACAGTATGGGACGTGTTTTGATAAGCAGATGACAATTTCAGAAAGAAGCTGGGGACTAAAGTGGTATTCCCATGATTATGGTAAATTTATTGACCTAGCAAACGCGACTATCTACAGCACGATGGTTGATTTGTTACACAGTGAGTTATCTCAGAAGGTTTTAATTCCTTTGCTAAAAGAATTAACCAAATCTAAAGAATAATTGATCGCGGATGGGAATAAAATTCTATTTTTTGTTAGTAATATTCTCGTGTTTTAACACTGAGCTACTTGCTCAAACAAGCTATAAAAACTCTTTGGATCAACATTATGATGTTGGAGAGTTCAGAATTTATTTCACCTTAAAAGGTGCTAATAAAATATCACTAAAAAATCAACTAGACAGGAATGGAAATAAAATTCCTGATTATGTTGAAAATATTGCCCGTCAACTTAGACAAGCCACAAAGCTGTTTATAAATCAATTCGGTTTTATCCACCCTTTTCTACAACCACGATATAAAAAGAAGGTTGATTAT
>JAKIVF010000199.1 GCA_021647145.1 Methylococcaceae bacterium
TCAGAAGGTACTTTAGCAATACCACTATTGCCTTCTGTAATATTCTTCCATGCTTTTTCTATCGTTGATCCTACTGGGGATACGATTCCAAGACCTGTAACTACAACACGACGTTTAGACACCTAAGCAATTCCTTATGATAATAAGACTTAAAAAGCCTTCTTTAAAACAAAAAAACCGCAGTACTATTATGTTTGAGAAACTCAAATAATAGCCTGCGGTTCCAACAAATAGAGGTTAATTTTAACCTTTATTGTTATTGATGTAATCTACGGCTAATTGAACAGTGGTTATTTTTTCAGCTTCTTCATCAGGAATTTCAGTTCCAAACTCTTCTTCTAATGCCATTACCAACTCAACTGTATCTAGTGAGTCCGCGCCAAGGTCATCAATAAATGAAGAGCTACTACTAACTTCAGACTCTTCAACACCTAACTGCTCAACAACAACACTTTTAACGCGTGCTTCAATATCACTCATGACTTTCTGTTCCTTTTAAATATAAAATGGTATAAAAGACCGACTAACGGTCAAAATAAAGATGGGGCTATTGTAGAGAAAATAAAGCCAGTACACAATAAAATAAGACTGTTTATATTCTACAAAGCTTTAAAGAAAGACTGATTAAGTCCCATAATTTCTGGCAACGCCAAGTTTTCAAGTTCGAGGCATTGATTTCAAGCATAGTCACTCTATGGTTTAAATCAATAACGAAGAAGCTGGAAACTTGGCTAAGCCCCGATAGGGCTGGTTTACAAGACATCACCTCCGTTGTTGTGAATTTTGTGAAGGGAACAACCATTCTCAAAATACATGCCTAGGATCTGATGTCTTGTAAGCCAGCAGATGTTTATGGGACTTAATCAGGTTTTCCTTAAGTTAGAGTAATTTAAAATCTATAGCCGAGAGCTAGTTTGATATTACTAATATCTTCATTAGTTTCTAAACGATAACCTTTAGCCCCAAGCTCTTTTGCTTTTTCTTCAAGCTTAGACGAGTCTAAATACATTATATCAATTGAAAAGCCTTGGCTTTTAGAGCCTGATTTATAACCTATACCAGCAAAGGCTCCAGGAAGGGTTTCTAGCTCTACATCAGATATTGTGCCGAAACCACTTCTCTTTCCAGTAACAATACCACCGACAATACCGTACCCAGCTGTCAGACGAATACTTTCATTGATGTAAAAACGACCACCAGCAGAGTAGCCTAAGCCTGTCGCAACCTCTGTCTTCATACCTGTATCCACTGCTCCTAATGCGAGACCCATACCCGCAAAGAGCTCGGTACTTTCTGATGTTTCAATACTGGCATTTCCACCAAGTATACCGTAAGGAACGCCTAGTCCCATTTCAAACTTTACATCTTGCGCATATAAAGTAGTGGTTGAAAGAATACTGGCTAGTAAAATTTTTGATGCTATTTTTATCATTTTATTATCTCTTTTTTTAGTTAGTTATTATTTGTACAGCTAGTAAATATTAATATTTCTTATAGTCTCATGATTTGTAATGCCTCATTCCCTAAATTGCCAAATACCACTATTCCAGCTATAATCCACATATAGCAAATACATTCATACTATTTAAAATGCATATTAGGAACAAGCATGGCACAACTACATTTCTATATCCCTGATCAATTAGCTGAAAAGGTAAAGGCTAAAGCAGAGCACTCTCATTTAACTGTCTCAAAGTATTTGGCAAATTTGATAAAAAAAGAAGTCGCTAATGATTGGCCTGAGGGTTACTTTGAATTATTTGGTTCATGGGAGGGTGATGCTTTGCAACGACCTGAGCAGGGTGATTTTGAGAATAGAGAAGAACTTAAATAGTGTATTTATTGGATACGAACGTTTGTATTCATTTATTGAATAATAGACATTCTCAAATTGAAGTTAATTTTCGCCAGCATTCTCCGGCTGACCTAGCGTTGTGTAGTGTGGTTAAAGCAGAGTTGCTATTTGGCGCGCGCCACAGTAAAAAGGTTGAACAAAATCTGCAACGCTTGAAGGTATTTTTTCAGCCATTAAATAGTTTGCCTTTTGATGATAAGTGCGCGGATGAATATGGTTTGATTCGTTCTGACTTAAGTCATCAAGGAAATATTATTGGACCGAATGACTTATTGATTGCCTCTATTGCTAAAGCATATGATGCTGTTTTGGTAACTATAATACGCATGAGTTTTCTCGTGTTACTGGTTTACGGCTGGTTGATTGGCTGGCAGAGTAAATATTAATGATTAAAGAACTCGACGAATTCAACTTCCATCAACAGCTAGAAGAGAATTCCGGCATAGTACTGGTATTCTTTACAGGGCCTCATTGTGCATCTTGCCATCACTTACGAGATCTGCTGCAAGAAAACAGTGATTTATTAAGCAGTGCCTTGGGTGAGTTTGAAGCTTTTGAGGTTAAGGCTGATAAAGCGGGAGCTTTGGTGAATGAATTTAATGTGTTTCATTTGCCTAGTATGTTTTTGTACAACAACGGAGTATTTCATTGTGAGTTACACAGTGAGGCACATCCGAAAAAACTGATTGAAGCGATTATTGAGGCGCTATCTAAACCTGAGGAAGATGAGCCATAAGCTATTTAAATAAATGAAAGGTAAGTGGTGTCAGAAAAAATATCTGGAAAACAAAAAAGCCACAAGGAGTTTGGACCCCTTGTGGCTTTTTATTTCTTTGGTTTAACTTGGATTTTGCTTAGAAGCGGTATCCCACTGAAAGTTTAACTTGTTGATCATTGACCGTTTCTAGCCACTTTCCATCATTTTGTTCTAAGTCTTGAATTTTGTCATAGAAGTTATCTTTATTCTCGACAATAAATACATCAGCAACAAAACCTTTGTGACGAGAAGTATAGTAGCCAAGGCCAATAAATTTTCCTTTGACGGTTTCTACATCAATGTCATCTGACCATTCGCTATCTTTTGTGTTAATGGTGCCTACTGTACCGTAACCACCCGTAAGCCTAATGTGGTTAGTGACATAATATTTAGCCCCCAGTGAATAGCCTAAGTCAAAAGCGTACTCTTCATCGCCATAAACTTCTTCTTGACCTGGAGCAAGACCTAGGCCTGCAAATAGCTCTACACGATTGCCGACATCAAAGTTTGCATTTGCGCCAATGCCACCAAACTGGAGACCCATACCTGCTTCAACTTTTAAGTTTTCAGCTTGGGCTGGTAAGAAAGCGACAGTTGTAGCGCTAACGAGTAATAATATTGTCAAAAACTTTTTCATAAGTAACCTTCTAGTTTAGTTATATTTGCTAGTGTATCGTGTCATATGTGTTTAGGAAAGGAGGAAGTACGTAAGTGAGTAAAAAATAATCTATTTTTCAGGAGTTTAGCTTAATAAATATATTCTAAACATTAAAATGCTTCCGTGTTTTTGCCTTATTATGTCACCTGACTTATGCAAAGATTTATCATTACATTATGAGGTGTCAAAAGGTATTAAAACGAATAATAGAGTCAAGATCAATAGGTTGAGTATTACGTTTAGGAGCTCTTGGGTTTTGATAGCGATCAAGTCTAAAGCTGTTTTCAAAAAAATCATTATTAAATCGGCGA